>JABXIK010000108.1 GCA_013373125.1 Gammaproteobacteria bacterium
GAGCAACTTAAGCTTGTTATTCATAGCTCCGAAAAGCAATCAGCAAATATCTTGGCACTACTAGCGGCATCTTATTACAGTATTGAAGATTTCAAAACGGGTTTACCATATATAGAAAGGGCATGTGATTTGACCGAAAAACCCAAGGAAGGTTGGTTGCAAATGGCTTTCTCAGGTAATTATCAAATCAAAAAAATGGACAAAGCTCTATTTTACGTTAATCAGCTTGTTTATCACTTCCCTGAAAAGAAAGATTATTGGCAGCAAAAAGCGGGTTTGCATCAAATCCTAGAGGATTACGAAAATGCATCTGCAACCAAAGAACTGGCCTATAAGAAAGGTTTTTTGGATAAGGAAAGTGACTTCATTAATCTTGGTCAATTGCTCGCTTCGCAAGGAGAAGCTTACAAGGTCGCCTTGGCTTTGGAAAAGGCATTAGCCAGTAACTTAATTCCCAAGACAGAAAAAACGTTAAACCTTCAATTTCAATCCTGGCTGCAAGCAAAAGAAATTGTTAAGGCAAGATTAAGTTTGGCAGAATTATTTACCATGTTTAAAGATGCAGATGATGGCTATCAATTGCTGCAATATTATATTGATGGGGAATTGTGGAAGGAAGCTGACACTTTGGCAGTTGAATTGCTTGAATTGAAACTCACAGATAAACAAAAGGGCAAGGTGTATCTCTACCATGGCATGGTTAAATATAATCTAGGTGATACTCGCCAAGCCATGAAGCTACTGGGTAAATCTACCGCTTTTGAAAGCTCATCTAGCCAGGCAAAAAGCTGGATGAGCTACATTAAGCAAATGTCTGCTTAATAATCTAACTCGATGAAAATAGGAGCGTGATCACTAGGTTTTTCCATGCCTCTAGTCTCATAGTCAATACCTGCATTCACTAAGCGCTGCGCAAGAGGCTTGGTGATCATAATAAGATCAATTCTCAGTCCTCGCTTGGGCGTATCTTCAAAGCCTTTACTGCGGTAGTCAAACCAACTGAACCGATCAGTTACTTCTGGATTCAACATGCGGTAGCTATCTATCAATCCCCAGTCAATTAGGCGCTGAACCCATTCTCGTTCTTCTGGCAGAAATGCGCACTTTCCAGTTTTGAGCCAGCGCTTAGCATTGTTGTCACCAATACCTATGTCTAGGTCGATAGGTGCCACATTAATATCGCCCATAACAATGACATTATCTGCAGGATTGAAGTTGCTTGTTAGGTATTCCAGTAGGTCTTTGTAATACTTTTCTTTAGCTGGGAATTTTGTCTCGTGACTGCGGCTTTCACCCTGAGGGAAATACCCATTAATGATGTGCATCACTTCATTATTAGGGGTTTTGTGACTAGTATGAATAAAGCGCTTTTGTGCTTCTTCGTCATCAGATGGGAAGCCTTTCTGCACGGTGATAGGTGCTTCATTTGATAGGGTGGCAACACCATAGTGGGCTTTTTGGCTGTGCACTTCCACATGCCAATTAAGAGCTGATATTTCATCAAGTGGAAGCTGCTCCGGTGTTGCTTTTACTTCTTGTAAGCCAAGGATATCTGCATTCAAGCGGGATTTAATGGCTTCAAGTTGATGCATTCTGGCGCGAATGCCATTAACGTTAAATGAGACGATCTTCATAGTATGGTCCGTGACTTTTGAAACAATACAGGCATTATAAGCACCTGACATTTTACGAAAAAGGTTTTTCATGAATTGGTTGGTCTCAGACCCTTCTTACGCTCTTTTTTTAGTTGTAGATTTAATTGCAATCTTTACCTTGGTGGCAGCCATGCGATGGCTTAGCCGCTTTCTAGTTAAACCCACTGCACAGCACTCCGAAGCCAGTAATATAGAAAATGCTAGTGCCGTGATTGCTTTAATGCTGGCATTGACGGGGGTAACGTCAGGTGAATTCAGCCTTACTTTATGGGATGAATGGTTATTAGTGACCACATACGGTTTATTGGCCATTGTGTTGTTGAGACTAGGCGCTTGGACCCAAGATAAGGTGGTATTACCAACATTAGATCTATCTGTGGCTACTCAGCATGGCAATATTGCAGCCGCTTATATTACTGGTGCACATCTGATTGGTACTGCGATTGTCATAAGAGCATCCATGGAGTGGTCTTCTCAAGATGCTAATTTGGGTATTTATGCATTACTGCTTGGCTTTGTATTATCACAATGCCTATTAGCACTTGAAACCCGTTTACGTTTAATTTGGACTTCTGGCGGTTTGCTCAAATCCATACGCGAATCAAACAAGGCTTCAATTATTAAAGCTGCGCTACAGCATATAGGCGCGGCCATGGCCATTAGTGGCAGTGCGCATTTTGCATCGGATTTAGATACTCAATGGCAGTTAGCGGTAGTGGCCTGGTTAGTTAGTTCGGTGGTTTTCTTACTGGCCTATCTTGCGCTGGCTGAATTATGTCTAAGAATCATTCTACCCAAGGATGAAGCTTATGAAGGCGGTCGAGCGGCTTTAGAAGGGGCGATCTATCTAGGCTGGGGTTTTTTATTACCCGCACTAGCAAGTTAATAAAAAAGCGAGCAATATGCTCGCTTTTTTATTTGCAGTATTTAAGGTTTAAATACTTTCGCATGCTCAAATCCATTTTGCTTTAATTGTTCAGCATGTAACTGGCTCATGGTGCCTTTTGCACAATAAAGCAGTATATTTTTATCCGTTGGCAGCTCATTCATACGACTGGTTAATTGATAAAAAGGTATTTTAACAATCTCATTGTTGGTCAAGTGCAGCGGGGCGCTTTCTTCTTCTTGTGGATGTCGAATATCCACTATCAGATCGCTGGCACTTGGCACTTGCACTAACTCTACCTCAGTAACACCTTCAGTACTTGCTAAAACATTTTGTATGCGTTGAATGCTGGCTGATTCAATTGCTTTCTCTAAAACCGTAAAGTCGAAACGGGTTTCTTCGGCTTCAATTTTCTCTGGCTTAGCACGCGTAGTAGGCTTAACCGAGATAACCCCACAATACTCAGGCATACTCGCAGCAAAATCATACACGCCGATTTTACGAGACAGATCGATAATATCTGGTTTATCCATGGTAATCAGTGGACGTAAAACTAACATGTCGGTTACGGAATCAATAACGGTTAAGTTGCGTAAGGTTTGACTGGAAACCTGGGCAATACTTTCACCAGTCACTAGCGCCTCGATATCGAGTTGCTCGGCCACTTTGGTTGCAGCGCGTAACATCATGCGTTTTAAGATTACGCCCATTTGTGAATTATCAATATTTTGCAAAATTTCGCTGACCACATCTTCAAATGGCACGGTCACAAATTTTACACCATGGGAAACAGCGAAGTTTTCCCAAAGATAATGAGCCACTTGCTTCACACCAATTTCGTGAGCGCTACCACCAAGGTTAAAAAATAAGAAGTGGGTTTGCATGCCGCGGCGGGACATTAAGTAACTAGCAACATTAGAATCAAAACCGCCAGACACAAGGGAAAGGACAGAATCCTGGCAACCTAATGGAAAGCCCCCCATGCCTTCATCAATGGCAGAAATAGTGTGCAAGCGTTGCTTGCGAATTTCCATGCGCACAGTGTATTCAGGATTTTTTAAATCCACTGATTTTGCTTCACAGTTTTGCATTAAGCCACCACCCACATACTGCTCAACATCAGTAGATTTGAAATCATGCTGCCCTGTGCGCTTAACGCGTACGCAAAATGTTTTGCCTTTAATGGAATCGGCATATACATCTTTAGCGATGTTATAAATATCATCGAAGGTGACGAAGTTATGTTCTTTAACGGTTAGGATGCGGGCAATACCCGGTATGCGCGTAAGGTGGTGACGTACAGCCATTTCCTGTGAATCATCCTGAATCACGACTTCAATGCTGTCCCATTGTCCTTGTACGTAGGCATCAATATCAAAGTATTTTAAAGTGTCCTTAATGTTGCGACGTAACTGCACAATAAAGCGCTTGCGTACAGGCTTGGATTTAATGGTGATCTCAGGGAAGAGCTTGATAACAAATTTCATGGCAGATACTTGAGTGCTAAAAAATGGCGCGAATTATATCAAATTAGCCGCGAATTACGCAGCTCTATTGAGATGGTTTGGCTATATCAATTATAGCTCTTCAGGCGAGCGGCGAATTTTCTTGTTGATGGCACTGGCATGCCTTTCTCGTAGCTCCGAGTCGATGTACTTGTCTGTGGTGGCCATACTGGAGTGCCCAGCATCTTCTTTGACGTGCTCACGCGGGCGAATCTTCACGTCTTCAGATATACCTGTATGGCGCAACCAGTGGACGGTAGCCACTTTAAGCTCAAGTGCCTCACTTTCTTGGCCTATCGCAACCAAGTTTTCATAAGCTTGATTAAAGCAGGACTGCACAAGATTTCGGATTTGGCGTGTACTGGTAACTGGGCCGTGTCCATGTATTTTTGATATAAGAGGCGTCTGTTCACCCAAATATGGCAGTGCGGATAGGCCCAAATGCGTGCGGTAACGCTTTAGCGCCTCAAGCATGGCGTTGGATACCGTAATAATACGGCTCTTGTTACCTTTACCCACCACATGGAACCACCAGTTACGATCAGAATCCATGCGAAAATCGCCCATGACAGGCGTTGAGCGCTCATCAGCCACTAACTCGGAGATTCGCAAATACATGCCAAGCAAACAATTCAAAATGAACAGTGTACGCTCATGTTGCGCCGCATCCTGTGCAGCCAGTGTTTCTGCAACGCGTATTACCTCATCCCATTGATAATTACTGATACGACGCACAGGGGCTCGATTTTGAGACTTTTGAATAAAACGGCTTTTCTGGCGCACGAGAGCCACTGGATTGGCAGACAAGTACTCCTCTTGAATCAGAAAATTAAAAAAGGAGCTTAAAATGGCGAATGAGGCTTGTATGGCTTTCTGTGAAGGCGAGTAATGCTTGGCATCTTTACGTGAGCCTGAGGATTTATCTGCTGGGACAACGAAAGGGCGCCATTCATTATTGGCTATGCGCTCACCTTGCTTACTTTTAAAGCGAGATACATTTTTAAGTCCTATCCAAGACTCAGGAGGAGCTAAGCAAAACTCCATAAACTCTTCTATGTGCTCCCTGCGAACATCCTGTAGGGAATATCCTTTTATCTGCCAAAGCCATTGAATTAGACGCTCAACTTCTCTGCGATAGGCATTAAATGTAGCGCTGCTGCCTTTATAGCTAAGCAAATATCTGAGGCTATAGAAATAATCTTGCTGATGAGCAGTAGAAAGGTTCGGCGCCAGTTGAGCAGCACTGATTTTGAACGCATCTGGCAAGTATTCCAGATTATCAAAGATAGGCTGAGGGGCGCCGATTAAACTCATATTATGCTTTTACTTGCCATTTAAGGGTTTCACCGGCACGTAAAGGCACAATAACATCGCCAGCAAATGCCATGGCTTCAGGGGCTACCCAGTCTTGCTTCACAAGCGTGATGGTATCTGTGTTGCGTGCCATGCCGTAGAAATCCGGGCCGTTAAAGCTAGCGAATCCTTCTAGTTTATCTAAGGCGCCTAGTTCCTCGAATATCTCAGCGTACATTTCAATGGCCGCATAAGAAGTAAAGCAACCAGCACAACCACAAGCATTCTCTTTCGCTGAGCGAGCATGGGGGGCGGAATCGGTTCCTAAGAAGAAACGCTTATGCCCACTGGCCACCACCTCTTGCAGTGCTTGCTGGTGAATATTGCGCTTTAGAACTGGCAGGCAGAATAGGTGAGGGCGGATACCACCCACTAGCATGTGATTACGGTTAAACGCCAAATGCTGAACCGTGATAGTGGCACCCACGTTGTCCCCCTGAGACTGTACAAAATCTGCAGAATCCTTGGTGGTAATGTGCTCAACAACCAATCGCATGTTAGGCACTTTAGCCACAAGAGGGGCTAAGATTTCATCTAGGAAAGCTTTCTCACGATCAAAGATGTCCACGTGGTTGTCTGTCACTTCACCATGTACTAACAAAGGCATGTTGTTTTCAGCAAGCGCTTGCGCAATAGCTTCTAGCTTGCCCAAGTCTGTAACACCTGAATCTGAATTGGTCGTAGCGCCAGCTGGATACAGCTTTGCCGCCACAACATGACCTGTCTTAGCCGCTTCTGCTATCAGTTCTGGTGTTGTGTTATCTGTAAGATACAACACCATAAGAGGGTCAAAGTTTGGATGGTCTTTACTGTGTTGCAAAATTCGCTCGCGATATGCCATGGCTTGAGCGCCATCCATCACCGGAGGCTTAAGATTGGGCATGATGATAGCGCGTGACATCACTCGAGCGGTTGAAGGAACAGTGTGCTGAAGCACATCCCCATCGCGTAAGTGTAAGTGCCAATCGTCCGGGCGAGTGATGATAAGTTGATCAGTCATGCGTCTTTCCAAATCTGAGTTAACGCACGCATTATACCTATGTAAGAGAAAAAGCTCATGAGGAATTCAAATATTAAAAAGGCGCCTCGCGGCGCCTTACTTTTTAAGCTTTCTGGTGATCTTTTGCGATCAGCATATAGAAGGCCGGTACTATGAAGATGGTGAGTACCGTGCCTATGGACATACCACCAACGATTACCCAGCCGATTTGCTCGCGGCTTTCGGCACCAGCGCCCGTTGCTAATGCCAGAGGGATAGCACCAAGCACCATTGCAGCGGTTGTCATTAGGATAGGGCGAAGACGCATCGATGCTGCTTCAACAACGGCTACAAGCTTCTCTTTGCCTTGCTCTTGTAGCTGATTAGCAAATTCAACAATCAAAATACCGTGCTTGGTAATTAAACCAACAAGCGTTAATAAGCCGATTTGACTGTATACATTTGCTGTACCGCCGCTGAGCCATAATGCTACAACTGCACCGAGTAAAGCAGGTGGTACAGAAAACATGATGATCAAAGGGCTTTTAAAGCTTTCAAACTGAGCCGCCAATACAAGATAGATAAATAACAATGCAAGAATGAATGTTTGCATCAAGCCAGCACCTGCGCTTTTAAATTCACGGGTTTGACCTGCGTAATCCACTTGTACTGGAATTTGCATTTCTTTTGAAATTTCAGAAATTGCATTCTCAATAAATGCCAAGCCAGTTTCAACATCCACACCTGGTGCTAAACCCGCTTGCACAATGGCAGATTTTAATTTATTGAAATGGTTTAGCTCTTTAGGTGCGATGCTTTCTTTAATGGTTACCAAGTTAGAGAGTGGAATCATAACGCCGCCATTACCGCGAACATAGATTTGGCTAATATCTTGCGGGTTGGCGCGATCTTCTTTTTCTACTTGTAGCATAACGTCATATTGTTCAGCGCCTTTCTTGTAGCGTGTCACTTCACGACCAGCCATCATGGTTTCTAATGTGCTACCTAACTCAGAAATTGCCACCCCTAAATCAGCTGCCTTGTCACGGTTAACTGAAATATCGAGCTGTGGTTTATTGAGTTTTAAATCTGTGTCGGGTTGAGTGAAGATACCTGCGGTATAAACTCGACCCATCAAAGCTTGCATGAAAGTATTCAGTGCTTCGTAGCCTTGTGTGGTTTGCACAACCACTTCAATTGGTCGAGAAATAATACTCTGACCAAGAGACGGTGGCAGCATAGGGAATGACATCACACCTGGAATCCCACCAAACATTGGCCCCATAATAGAATTGGCAATGGCTTGGGTAGAGCGCTCTCGATCTTCCCAGTCATGAACTTTCAAGAAAGAAATACTATTGGTGGAGGAGGGGAAGCCTGTAATCATAAAATAGCGATCTTTTTCTGGAATGCCTGAATAAACGGCTTCAATTTGTTTTGAATAGCGATCAACGTATTCAGTGCTGGAGCCTTCAGGTGCGATAGCAAAACCAATGATAAACCCGCGATCTTCTGTCGGCGCCAATTCACTTGGCAATAGCTTATAAAGAACACCCAAGCCAATTACTGTCAAAGCAGCAAGACCTGCTACCCACTTGGTTTTACTTAAAGATTTACTTAATAGATTACGATAGAAATCCGTAAGGCCATTAAGAATCTCTTCACCTTTAAGATAAAACTTCCCAGGATTGCTTTCATGGCGCAGTATTTTAGACGACATCATAGGTGCAAGTGTTAATGCCACAAATCCCGACACCATAACCGCACCAGCCAATGTTAACGCAAACTCTGTAAACAACTTTCCGGTTTGACCCGGAGTAAAAGCCACAGGAGCAAATACCGCTGCCAAGGTGAATGTCATGGCAATTACGGCAAAAGCAATTTCACGCATGCCTTTAAAAGCAGCATCTAAAGGTTTCATACCTTCTTCGATGTAGCGGTAAATATTTTCCAGAACTACGATTGCATCATCCACCACAAGGCCGACAGCTAGTACAAGCGAAAGCAGGGTGAGTGTATTAATACTAAATCCAAATAGCAGCATGATGCTAAACACACCAATTAATGAAACAGGAATGGTCATTAATGGAATCAGGGTGGCGCGCAAGTTACGTAGGAATAAAAAAATCACAACGATAACCAAGGCGATGGCTTCAAATATGGTGCTAAATACTGAATCAATTGAACGTGAAATAAATACAGAGGAATCATAAGCAATTTCAACTTTCATGCCTTCAGGCAGGGCTTCACGTATAGCTGGTAGGCGTTCTTGAATGCCCTCGCTAACCGAAAGTGGATTGGCTGTTGATTGCTTAACAATACCTAAGGCAATCGCATTTTTACTATTGAAACGAGTAACCACACGTTCACTTTTAGCAGCTTGCTCAATACGAGCTACATCTTTCAATCGAACCAAGTAGTCATTGCTTTTACGTAGAATAATATTTTCAAATTCTACTTCTCGGTTAAGATCGGTTTGCGTAAGTACGGTAAACTCACGCTCAACACTCTCGATGCGCCCAGCTGGAACTTCGATGTTTTGTTGGCGAAGGGCAGTTTGAATTTCTTGAGGCGTAACATTTAAAGCTGCCATTTTGTTGCGATCTAACCAAATACGCATGGCATATTCACGCTCACCTGCAAGCATCACATTGGCGACACCCGGCACAGTTTGTAGAGGGTCTTTCACTTGGCGATCTGCATATTCAGTCACGTCTAATGGAGAGTGGCGATCACTAGAGAATGCCATCCAAATAATTGGTTGGGCATCTGCTTCTACTTTAGAAACAATCGGCTCCTCAATGCCAGAAGGCAGTTGCCCACGAACACGCCCGACACGATCGCGCACATCATTCGCTGCGCTGTCTGCATCGCGATCTAGTTTAAAATATACGGTGATTTGTGATTTTTCTGAGCTGTTTTTAGAGACAAGGTAGTCGATGCCTTCTACACCCGAAAGTGAGTCTTCTAAAATTTGTGCAACTTGTGATTCCATTATGGAGGCATTAGCGCCCACATATATGGTTTCAACTGTCACAACCGGTACGTCTATATTTGGATATTCGCGTACGGTTAATCGATCAAATGCAATAATGCCTAGTAGTACAACCAGTATATTTAATACGGTGGCGAATACAGGTCTTTGTATACTGATATCTGAAATACTCATAAATGCCCCTATTGATTATTTGCTTGAAGCATTTCTGGGAATAGAGGAGTCACAGGCGCGCCAGGGCGTAACTTAATTTGACCAGCAATAATTACAATATCGCCAATTTTCACACCTGACGTTAATTCAACTTCGGATTTACGGCGCTGACCAATAGTTACTGGGGTTTGTGCAACCTTACCATCTACTACAGTCATAACAAAATATTGCTGACCTTGAGGGATTAAAGCTTGTTCTGGAACCAGTAGAGCTTCGTCGTTCTTGCTAACCTCAAGGTTTACGCTAGCAAATAAACCTGGACGTAACTCTAATGATTCATTTTTAATTAATGCGCGCACTGAAAAACTACGAGTTTGCTCATTAATGGCTGGTGCAATTGCCGTTACTGTGCCTGTGTAGATTTTTTCTGGAAAAGCAGGTGTTGTAATCTCGATATTCTGACCAACCTTTACCTTGCTTAGGTGTGTTTCTGGCAAGGAGAAATCAAATTTTAATACATCTAGCTGTACGAGATTCACCAGAGATTGGCCGGCGTTAACGTAGTCGCCTACACTGATATCATGCAAACCAATCATGCCATCGAAGGGCGCTTTGATGGTGAGCTTTTCTAATTGAGCTTCAGCGTACTGGGCTTGTGCCTGATTGATGCTTAAATTTGCAGAAGCTGAATCTAAATCCGTTTCGCTGGCCGCTTTTTGATTAAATAGTTTTTTAATGCGCTTGTATTCGGTGTTGCTTAGTTTCACCCTTGCACGCGCCTCATTAAGTTGTGCTTTTTGCGTGCTGTCATCTAATTTGAACAAGGTTTTACCTTTTGATACGGCAGAGCCATCCTCAAATCCGATAATAGATACGCGACCAGACATTTCAGGTGCCAATACAACTGACTGATTAGCTTTCAAGGAGCCAATAGAATTGATGGTATTTTTAAGAGATTGAGGTCCTACCTTAATAACTTCAGCTGGCAATCCACCTTGGCCTTGGGCAGTAGCATTCAATGCTAATGCTAGTGATATGCTCACTAGAGACGCTTTTAGTAACTGTTTCATGATTTATCCCTAAGTTTTAGATGGACGACATAATAATAGTCTGACATGTAAACTTCATGTCTTAGTTGCGGGAATGATTGTTGCAATTTAGGAACAAAAGAAGTCATTTGAAGTGTATTGATAAATATCTACTACTGTGTACAGCTTTAATTCCCGATTAAATCATATATTCCGATAATAACAATTATCGGAAATTGTATATATCAATCCATTAACTATTATTTAATAAAACTATGGATTGAGACCATCATGGAAACCGCAGAAACCATTCCCCCATCCTTATTTTCAGAGCACGATTATTTAGAAGTCATTACCTTCTATGTAGCTTCAACTCAATATGCGACACCAGTAAGCGAGGTGCGCTACATTGAGCAGGACAAACGTAAAACTACCCGTATTGAAGTAAATACCAAGTTGGGTGCTGAGGTCACAACTTATCAAGGCAAACCTGTACCCATATATGATTTTGCTGAACTCATGGGTTGTGAAGCTGATTATGTTAAAAACACTCGTCTACTACAGATACTTAAAGATCGTGAAAAAGACCATATTCAATGGATGGATGCACTCGAGCTATCCCTGCGAACCGATACGGAATTTGTAAAGGCACGTGATCCTAATGCCTGTGAATTTGGCAAGTGGTACAGCACATTCAAGGCTGATGACGAGCTTTTGGCGGACATCATGCAAGATTTTGATGAGCCTCATAAGCGCATCCATGGATTGGCTGAGCAATTATTGGGGATGAAAACTGAGGGTCGACTCGATGATGCTCTAGAAATTTTTGAGATTGAGAAGCATCGAACGCTTGGAAAATTGATTGGGTTATTCGAAGCCGCTCGAGAAAGATTGGATATTATTACACGTCCTATCCTTCTATATATTAATACCGGAAAGAAAATGATTGCTGTGCGTTTAAACGCAATCAGCGATATTGTGACTTATTATCGAAATGACTTTACAACTCAGCAAGATGTAGATGACAACGAGGCCATATTAAATCTCAGCTTCGTTGCTGGCTATTTAGAAAACAAGGACAATAAACCCCCTTGTGTATTGTTAGATTGGCGCATGTTTAATCGCTAATTTGAAGGTGTGCGCATGGTAACAAATTCTTCCGCTGAACTTGGGTGAATTCCTATGGTTTCATCAAAAATAGATTTTGTTGCCCCAGCTTTAATTGCAATTGCTATTCCTTGAATAATTTCAGCAGCATGCTCTCCAACCATGTGTGCGCCTATTACTTTATCAGTCTTCTTATCGACAACTAATTTCATATAGGTTCTTTCGGTTGAGTCCGTTATTGTCAGGCGCAAAGCACGGAATTCGCTTTCGAAAATCTGCGTATCAATGCCTTGCTTTAATGCTTGTTCTTCAGTTACTCCGACCGTTGCTAAGCTTGGTTGGCTAAATACAGCGGTTGCTATATTGTCATAATTAAGCACGGTATCCTGCTTATCATATTGCTGCTTTAAAAACATCATGGCTTCAGCCAAGGCAACAGGCGTTAACTGAGGGGTATCAATTAAATCACCTAATGCGTATACGCCAGACAAATTAGTTTCATATTGATCATTAACTTCAATGTAGCCATTATCGGCAATACGTATCCCCTGCTCTTTAATTCCAAGATTCTCAATATTCGGTGACCGCCCAATTGCTGAAACAACAAGATCGACATCTATCGCATCACCATTGCTTAACACAACGTGAAATTTATCTGCTTGCTTGGTGATCTTTTCTGGTTGAGCTGCTATCAGGTTTAAGTTCTTTTTTAATATCTCAGTTTGTGCGAATGATCTGGTGCTTTCATCAAAGCCACGCAATAATTTTCCTGAGCGAGAAGCGATGGTTGTTTCACACCCTAGCCCATTCAAAATTCCAGCAAATTCCACAGCAATATAGCCACTTCCAAGTACTAATACTTTTTTAGGGAGTGTATCTAAATAGAAAAAGTCATTGGAATTAACACAATGCTCTTTGCCTTCGATTTCAGGTAATACTGGCCAGCCACCTGTTGCTAACAGTATCTTGTCTGCAGTATACGTCTCACCATCTACATCAACTTGATTTTTGCCGATTAATTTGGCGTGCCCAATAATAGTTGTCACGCCTGAGTTATCTAAAAGCTTTTGGTAAATGCCATTCAAGCGCTCAATTTCTTTGGTTTTATTGTTTCTAAGGGTGTCCCAAGAAAAATGATTAACTGATAAGTCAAAGCCATAGCCCTTGGCATCTTCAATCATGTGAGGAATTTCGCTGCCGTAGACAAAAAGCTTTTTAGGCACACAGCCAACATTTACACAAGTACCGCCAAGATAGCGTGACTCTGCTACTGCAACTTTCAAGCCCTTTGCCGCTGCCATGCGGCTAGCGCGAACACCGGCAGACCCTGCACCTATTACAAATAAATCAAAATCACTCATGACTGCAATACCGCCCTAACATTGACAATTCCCGAGTCAACCTTATCAATGGATATTTGTTCGACTCTAATACCCCTGGATGTTTCTAATAGTTCAAGCCAATCTATGACGGAGTTAAAATTTGCTTTGTCCAGCCAGATTCGCAGTCCATTTTCACCTTCTGGCTCGAAACGCTTTAACTGAATGTTCTTAACCTTAGCCGTGTTATTTACAGTACTTAGGATTGATGCGCCTGATGTGGGTGCGTTTGTTGAAACACCACCAAAAAGGTGTGCACTATCCTTCATCTTTTGATGAAACTTCAATTCACTGTAGTACTTAGACTCTGCTTTCTCTTTACCTTGAGAGACTGGCTGCCAGACCCAAGCAAATAATAAGGCGATAGTAAAAATAACACCTATTGCTTTAACGAACTTTTGATCCCTTTCGGATAGTTGATTGAACCAAGTGCTCGATGATTTGTATAAACTACTCTGCTCCAATTGATGTAAAGCATTGCGTTTGAAATTTTCTAATGCACTAGCCATTTTTACGTACCTTCAAAACGCCTTTAATTCGCTTGCCTGTATTATTGGCCGACGCTATATCAACAATCATACCTTGTTCGGCCAACTTTCCTTTTATGCTATCTAGTTGGGCAATGTTGTCTACGATTAGGTTAAGCTCTAATTCGTTTTTATTTTTATTGAAGCGGATAGCATCCCATTCAACACCTGTAATTTGATTGATAAGTTTAGATGAGTCACCTAGAAGGTTAACAAAGCCGGTATTACCAGTTGAGCCTGCTCCAGTTTGAGATAATTTATCTTTAAATTGGCGTTTTAGCACCCTCGCCTTTTCACTGGGAAATAATTGTTCATAAAATGACTGAGATGCATTTTCCACAAGCTCAGTCATTTGTTGGTATTGCTTGAGCTGGATAATATTAGTTGCAAATGAGATAGCTAAAAGTGAGGCCGCCAAGTACATTAAAGGCTTTAATTTTGAATGCTTGGTTTTAACTGGAGCTTTCTTTTTTGTATAAGGGCCAGTCAGTAAATTCCATTTATTTTTATTTGCATTCTCTTTGATAGTTGAAATTAATAATGCCTTGTCTGGCTTGTTAATTTGGAATCCAGCGCTTTCTAGCTCCAGGGCAATGAGGTCATGCTTTTCATCAATGTCGTAAAAATCAATTACCTCAAAGTCTTCATTTTTAAAGTCTTGGACTAGGCGACTGGTAAGGTCGGCATTAACTGTAAATGCAGAGAATTCATTTGCTCTTATATTTGCAATGCCATTCAGAATACAAATTGTAATTTTGTTGTTTTCGTAAGGCAGTAACAAGGGTAAATATTGAATTGAATCAGGATTATATTTTTCAATAAGCGTTTGAATTTTTTTGTGATCCAATACCAATGCAAATGCCAAACCGTCATTACGACCCAAAAATTCGATGTGATTGCTTTCTATGTCATTTGCAAGCTGTTCCTCTAAAGCAAATGGCAATGCCTTTAAAATTTGTTTGGCCTGTTTAACGGGGATGTGCGCCGAAAGGATTTGGCATTCATTGCCAGCCAGTAAAACCTGGTTCGCATTTTCCACTTGCTCTAGAAAGGTGTACTCACCTACATCATTCAATGAAAATAGTGAGTGATTTGTATGACTACATATATATTGATTCATAATAAATACTAACAATTAACGATTTTAAGGCGTGTCATATCATTTGGCACCCTGGAGAAATCACGATAAATCACACCATTAAATGCATTATTTGGGTCTAAATCGCGCCTAATTATGGCCTCACTTACAAAAAATTGGCCTTCCAGCTCAATTTGTATAAGCACACTAAAGTACTGGGATTTCACTGTAAAGTCACCTTTATCCCAGCTGGTTTGCCCTTGTTTGCTAACAAGTGGGGATATGGTTGTGTCTTGCCATAGTTCATCCACTGTTTTGAATAATGCTGTATTTCGATTCTGTCCACATTTACCTGAGTGAATTTTTGAAAGCACCGTATTGCTGTCGCTTAATGAAAGTGCAGAATCCCAGGACGCTAATACCTCAGCCGGTGCTGTATTGATATTGAGAGATGTGTCTACCGGCAAGGCAGTTATATACGGCTCTAGTTTGTCATAGGTAGCTTGGTCAACGCCCTTTACCAGCTTAAGTTCAGACGGATGGATAAATGGTTGCTCAGATGCCCTGTAAGCAGGTTCCATATTCTGGTATTCAAAATTGGCTGAGTACTGGGGTGTAAGCCAGTTTTTTACATTATTAGCAATGCTAGGGTCCAATCCTAACTCACTTAAAAGAGATTGAAGTCGTTCTGTAGCGGTTGCCGAATTACTAGCATTTGGAGAAAGCCAATTTAAGTTAAACAAACCTTGTAAATCTCGCACATTTACAAAAACCTTCGCCCCCTCCTCCTTTAGCTCTAAAGGGAAAGGCTGATTCCATAACTCAGATGCGGTATCCCATTGCTCATTGTTTTTGCTATCTCTATCACCATCAAACGCCAAGCCAGCTTTTGCAATATCCTCAGCACTCAATAAAAGTAACTGAGCACGCGTTTGATTAAAAGTGGCACTGGCTTGCGCAATGTCCATTGACTGTCTTTGTTGCATACCGATGGCTAGCATGGACACCAAAACAAAAATAAACAATACAGTGATCAAGGCTAAGCCAGTTTCGCGATTACTTGATGAATGCATAGCGAGGCACCTCATATAATCGATAAAACTCGCCAAGTTCTTTCGTGGCAATAGTGATTTTAATCTGAGCTAAATCTGGATCTAGGTTTGATTGATAATACGGACCAGGCCAAGCATCCTGCCACTCATTAATTTTCTCGGTATTACTTGGGTTAGATCGATCAAGTAACTGCCCACGAAAATAAAATTGAACTGACTCGACACTATCAAGTAAAACCTGAATGATAGGCTCAGAATTAGAGGCCAAATCCAGAACTGGCCAATACAAACGAACAAAGCACTGACCTTGCTCTTCATTGTTTTCATCTATTACTGCATCTTTACAATAGTCACTTTTGTGACTGCGAATGGCATAGGCGACTCGCTGTAGATTCGATCGTTTAACCTCAAGTAAATCACCAGGAATGGAAGCCCAGCCTGAATGAGTCAGCTCAACCAAGTATTCCGAATCTGTCGTGACCTCATCAACATTATTACCATAGACATCTCTTGTTTTTCTTCCTGCAATCTGAAGAAGATCGCGCTTAAGCCAGTAATCCATTTTCTGGATTAATTTTAGTTGATCTGCTCTCGCATCGGTCATGCTTTTGGTGTTGGCTGTACTACTTAATAGCTGGCTTGCACCAATGCCGATCATGGCAGTAATACTGACAGCAAGTAATACTTCCAACAAAGTGAAGCCGGCATGTTTGGATTTCATATTAATCATTTGCAATGTACGCCGACAAAGTCTGCAGTGGACTGTCTATATCTGGTTTTAGCGCGACTGAAACGTCCACTTTTTTAATTTCTAATGGAATAGGTAGTCCGCCAAATTTTTTTTCAGGCTTGGCATTAATGGTAACTAGCCATTCCCTGTCGCCAAATTTAATGTCTGTTTTTTTGTTTTTTACATCAGCATAAGCAATTGACCTCAATTCAATGATTTGATTTTCTGCAATCCATGTAGCGAGCAATTTACGCTCAATATGAATCTGATTATCAACCGTAATGGATGCCGATTGAGAAAGTGTGGTAGCAATCAAGGCAAAAATGGTTAGTGCAATCATTACTTCAAGCAGCGTAAAGCCTTTATTCTTCTTCACGAATCAACTCCGAGAAAAATCGGCCTAGGCCATCACTACGTACTTTTGAATAAGCATCAAAGTCATTCATGAGGAGGTTTAATGAGAACTGAGATTGTTCGCCAGAAGCTAAAAGAAATATATTGGGATTAACTTCCTCTTTCGATTCTTTAAGGGCGAATGGTAATGCTATTGACTGACCATCAATAGTTAATTCAAATTCCATTTTTTCAGGCAATGTGTATAGCTTTGTATTTTTACCCGCATATTCTGTCCAATGGTACTCAATTTGGTTTGCACTGCTATTGTTAGCCGCTTGAGCTTTAGAGTTATTAAGTGTTATCTCATAATAATAGGGTTTTATCTCTGTGCGGCTCATTAATAAACCAATATTTTTATTTTGGAATAAGGCCTCATCCGAAAGCGAGCTAAATATAAACTTTAATCGCTGACTCTCACTTTTAAGGTCGTCGTAACGGCCATCGTGATTAGTATTGATGGTGGCGATCGATACTAAAATAGCTATGACAGCCAAAACCACCAGTATCTCAATCAGCGTAAAGCCGTTACTACGCTTCATTTAATTAGATATCGTTACTGCTAATATCAGCAGCATCATCTTCACCGCCCTCTTCACCATCGGCACCGAAAGAGATGATTTCATATTTATTGCGACCTTCTGAAAGATACAAGTAAGCATTACCCCATGGATCAACAGGTAGCTTTTTCATGTAGCCGCCAGACTTATAGTTCTTAGGCTCAGGAGAACCGGATGGTTTGTTTACTAGGGCCTCTAAACCTTGAGATGTAGATGGATAGCTGAAGTTATCAAGCTTGTACATATCCAATGCTTGCCCAATATTTGAAATTTCAGCCTTTGCTGTTTTTACACGCGCAGCACCTGCTTCACCAATAATATTGGGTGCAACCATGGCAACAAGACCGGCCAGAATGGCAAGTACAACCATAATTTCAATAAGGGTAAAACCAGATTGTTTTTTCATTTTTCTTCCTTTTAATTATCCGATCATTTGATTCATATTTAAAATAGGTAGCATGATGGCGATAACAATTAAAACCACCACACCACCCATTACTAGTAGCATGATAGGCTCAAACATACTCACTAATGTGCTAATCGTATTCTGCAAGTCATTTTCTTGATTTTTCGCTGTACGCTCCAGCATAGAGTCAAGCTCACCACTGGCCTCGCCGCTGGCTATCATATGTAGCATTAATGGCGGAAAGACTTTTGTTTCTTGTAATGCATTGTGCAAACTTCCGCCCTCAGTTACCTGCTGACAAGCAATTTGAAGGCGCTCTTGAATGATTAGATTTTCAACTACTTGACCTGCAATTTTCATGGCTTCCACCAAAGGAACACCACTCGAATTTAAAATTGCTAAAGTGCTGATAAAGCGTGAGGTATTAAATCCCTTAATCATCTTGCCAAAAAAAGGCGTATGCAAAAGCATTAAATGATATCGTTCTTTTATATGAGGTTTTCTTAAAGACAATTTAAAAGTGATGAACAGCGCAATAATAATAAATGCCATAAGAAAACCATGAGCCTGTAGAAAATCACTGGCAGAAATCATCGCTTGAGTTAAAGCAGGTAGCTCCTGCCCGTTTTTAACAAACACTTCCACAATGTCGGGCACAACATAAGTGAGCAAACCAACCACGATACCCACAGCCACAATACAAAGAATGATGGGATATACTGCAGCCAGTTTGATTTTTTGCTGATTAACCTGGCTGTTTTCCATGTAATCAGCCAGTCGGTTCAATACCGTATCCAAATGTCCTGCATGTTCGCCCGCTGCAACGGTTGCACGATAAAGCGCTGGAAATGCATATGAGAATTCGTTAAGCGAATTGGCAAGGCTGTGCCCCTCCAAAACTTTAGATCGAATTTCTAAAATCATGGATTGTATGCGTTTTTTTTCTGTTTGCTCTGCTGTTGCTTTTAATGCTTCTTCAATTGGCAGGCCTGCACCAATCAAAGTAGATAATTGGCGCGTTAGTAATGCAAGATCCGCAGTTGAGATTGCTCGCTTAAATAGCTTAGCTAATGGGTTTTCAATGTTACGAGCTTCAGAGATGTCCACAGAGACAGGCATTAATTGCTTGTCTCTTAGTTGCTGGCGTACTTGTCTCGGGCTATCCGCTTCGATTACGCCTTTAACTTGCTTGCCTGTCGCGTCGAGAGCTTTATATTGAAATGCAGCCATGATTACGCCTTAGTCACGCGTAAAACTTCTTCGAGCGTGGTTTCACCCTCAATCACTTTTTGCAGGCCATCTTGCTGAATGCTTTTGCTTTGAGTGCGGGCATATTTAACTAATTCAATTTCACCGGCGCCATTGTGGATGAGGGTTTTAAGGTGATCATCTACTTCTATGATTTCGTAAATACCTCTACGACCCTTGTAGCCACTACCACCGCATTCGGTGCAGCCATTAGCGTGATAAATAGTGGTTTGTGCACCTGAGTTAAAGCCAAGTAATTCATTTTCAGCCTCATCGGCTTGATACGGAGTTTTACACTCATGACAAAGAGTTCGCACGAGTCGCTGAGCAACCACGCCAACCAAGCTGGATGCCAGTAAGAAAGGCTCAATCCCCATGTCTTGTAAGCGAGTCACTGCACCAACAGCTGTATTAGTATGCAAGGTGGATAACACTAGGTGGCCCGTCAAAGAAGCCTGTACAGCAATCTCTACGGTTTCACGGTCACGAATCTCACCAATCATCACGACGTCTGGGTCTTGTCGTAAAATTGCTCTTAATCCACGAGCAAATGTCATATCCACTTTTGTATTAACTTGAGTTTGACCAATGCCGGGAAGACTGTACTCCACAGGATCTTCTACCGTTAGGATGTTGCGCGAGCGATCATTTAATTCGCTAAGTGCAGCATATAGTGAAGTGGTTTTACCAGAGCCAGTGGGGCCAGTTACTAGGATAATGCCGTGTGGCTTGTGAATGATATTGAGCAGTCGTTTCAAATTGTCGCCGCGCATACCAAGCTGAGTTAGATTTAGTCGCCCTGCTTGTTTGTCTAGCAAACGCATCACTACGCGTTCGCCGTGACTTGATGGCATGGTTGAGACACGTACATCTACTTCACGACCAGCGATTCTTAATGCGATGCGGCCATCCTGCGGAATACGCTTTTCTGCAATATCAAGTTTGGACATAACCTTGATACGGCTAACTAAAAGTGGTGCAAGCGCCCTTCTGGGTTCTAGAACTTCTTGTAAAACCCCATCTACACGAGAGCGAACCACTAAGCGCTTTTCAAAGGTTTCAATATGGATGTCCGATGCATTTCGCTTTACTGCATCGGTCAAAATTCCGTTTATTAAACGTACGATTGGAGCATCATCTTCTTGCTCTAGAAGATCGGCCGTTTCTTGTATGGCATTGGCAAGGCTTGCTAGATCCAAGTCATCGCCCAATTCTTCCATGGCCTCGCGACTGTCAGCCGACTCTTGATAAATACGGGCTAGCTGTAAGTCAAAATCTTCGTCACTGACGGCTTCAAATTTTATCGGGCCAGGTAAAACGCGCAGGCACTCTAAGAACGCTTGATTTGGGGTCGAGTCTTTATGCCAGGCCAAGTAGCTTTGATCGCTTTGATTTTGAGCTACCAATCCATAGCGCTTGGCAAAACCATATGGCAATCGTTCCGGACGATTTTCAGCTTCAACTGCTTCCACGTTTACTTCACTTATTATTATCAGGGCCTATATGACCGCTAGTGTACCGCCTAGTTTCATATAATTGAAACCATGCATGACAATTTTGCGACCATAATAATACTGAAATGTTACAGATAAAAAAAAGCCTGGTATTAACCAGGCTTTTTTTGACTAGAAGCTAAGCTTAAAGCTTGCTGTCTAGCTCAGGTATGGCTTCAAACAAGTCAGCCACTAGGCCGTAGTCTGCCACTTGGAAGATAGGCGCTTCTTCGTCTTTGTTGATAGCAACAATAACTTTAGAGTCCTTCATACCTGCAAGATGCTGGATGGCACCAGAGATACCAACTGCAACATATAGGTTTGGCGCAACAATTTTACCTGTTTGACCAACTTGCATGTCGTTAGGAACGAAGCCAGCATCAACCGCTGCACGAGATGCACCAACACCAGCGCCGATTTTATCAGCCAGCTTGTAAAGCATTTCGAAGTTATCGCCGTTTTGCATGCCACGACCACCAGAAATGATGATGTCAGCAGCAGTTAGTTCAGGACGATCAGACTTAGCTAGTTCTTCGCCTACGAAAGAAGAAATACCTTTATCGGCAACAGCAGAGCCGTTTTCGATAGAAGCAGAGCCACCTTCAGCAGCAACTGGATCAAAACCAGTAGCACGCACGGTGATAACTTTGATTGCATCAGCAGATTGAACGGTTGCAATTGCATTACCCGCGTAGATTGGGCGTGCAAATGTGTCAGCAGATTCTACTTTTACGATCTCAGAGATCATATTTACATCTAAAAGTGCAGCGGTACGTGGCAAGAAATCTTTACCAGTCGTAGTCGCAGCAGCAAGAATGTGGCTGTAGCCTTTACCTAATTCAGCAACTAGATCACCCATAGGCTCACCTAGTTGTTGAGCGTAAGCTGCATCATCTACTAAAATAACTTTGCTCACGCCTTCAGCTTTAGCAGCTGCATCAGCAGCAGCTTGACAGCCTTGACCAGCTACAAGTACATCAATATCGCCGCCGATAGCTTTAGCCGCAGCGATCGTGTTTAAAGTCGCACCCTTTAGGGTAGCGTTATCGTGTTCAGCAACAACTAAAATACCCATTACAGCACCTTCGCTTCTGTCTTAAGTTTTTCAACTAGCTCATCAACGCTTGCCACTTTAATACCAGCAGAACGTTCTGCAGGTGGCTCAACTTTAACTAGAGTTTGAGTAGACTTAATTTCCACACCAAGATCGGCAGGCGTAAGCACATCTAGAGGCTTACGCTTAGCTTTCATGATGTTTGGTAGAGACGCATAACGTGGCTCATTCAAACGCAAGTCTGTAGTAACGATTGCAGGTAGAGTTAGACCAACAGTGCGCAGACCGCCGTCAATTTCACGTGTTACGTTTACTTTGTCGCCATCAACCGCAACTTCAGAGGCGAAAGTACCTTGAGGCATGCCAGTCAATGCACCTAGCATTTGACCAGTTTGGTTGTTGTCGTTATCGATAGATTGCTTACCTAGAATAACTAGTTGTGGCTGCTCTTTCTCAACAACCGCTTTAAGTGCTTTAGCAACAGATAAAGACTCTAGTTTTTCTTCAGTTTCAATTAGGATGCCGCGATCAGCACCTAATGCAAGAGCGGTACGGATTTGCTCTTGGGCAACTTTAGGACCAATGGAAACCACAACGATTTCAGAAGCAACGCCTTTTTCTTTAAGGCGAACCGCTTCTTCTACTGCGATTTCACAAAATGGATTCATGGCCATCTTAACGTTGGTTAGGTCAACGTCAGAATTATCAGCCTTAACGCGCACTTTTACGTTGTAATCAATTACACGCTTAACAGCTACAAGAACCTTCATAGATTCCCCGTCAAGTTGAGTGGATTTAAATAAGCAGAACGATGAGAGCCAAAAAACATTTAACGACCGCCCGCTTTAACGGCGGAACATATTGCGCTTAATTCTCATTAAGGTCAATAAATCCCAAAATAGGTCAGTAAACATCCAGTCCAACGCAAAATTCTACTTGGCTAAACATTTGTAAACTGAATTCTATTCAAACGCGCGTTTGAATGCTAGTCTGAATATGACGATTTACCGTTTAAATGTATTGAATACACAGTGTAGTCCGTTTTTTAACATCATTATGATTTGGCCAAATTCAAGTAAATCAGTATACTACGCCGAATTTTTTGGCTGATTTGGCCGTATTTTAACCACAGCCTACATAAGAAATGGCTGAGTTAGCTTGAGATAACGAGGAGAGTTCTATGGAACGCGAAGCGATGGAATATGATGTCGTCATAGTTGGTGGCGGCCCGTCTGGTCTATCTACGGCCATTCGCTTAATGCAGCTTGCACAAGAAAAAGGCCAAGAGCTAAGCGTTTGCTTGGTTGAAAAAGCCGCAGAAGTTGGCGGTCATATCCTATCTGGTGCTGTTATCGAAGATCGTGCTCTTGCCGAACTTTTCCCAGATTATAAAGAAATGGGTGCCCCACTAAACACGCCTGTTCTAAAAGACGAAGTTTACTTCCTGACTAGCCCAGAAAAAGGCATCAAGACTCCAAATTGGATGATTCCAAAGCCTATGCACAATGATGGCAACTTTGTTGTGAGTCTTGGTAATGTTGTTCGCTGGTTAGGCGAGCAAGCAGAAAACCTAGGCGTTGAAATCTACCCAGGTTTTGCAGCTGCTGAGTACATCGTAGAAGATGGCGTTGTTAAAGGTATTATTACTGGTGACATGGGTGTAAGCCATGACGGTGAGCAAACTGAGAACTACATGCCTGGCATGGAACTTCGCGGTAAATACACTATTTTTGCCGAAGGTTGTCGTGGACATCTTGGCAAGCAGCTTATCTCTGAGTTCAAATTGGACGAAGGTAAAGATCCTCAGCATTATGGCATCGGTATCAAAGAGCTTTGGGATATTAATCCAGAGCTACACCAAGAAGGCCTTGTTATTCACGGTGCTGGCTGGCCTCTAAGTGAATCTGGTTCTACCGGTGGTTTCTTCCTTTACCACGCTGAAAACAATCAGGTTGTTGTTGGTTTGATTACCGATCTATCTTACTCAAACCCACACGTTAGCCCATTTGATGAATTCCAACGCATGAAGCACCACCCAGTACTGAAAAAGTATTTGGAAGGTGGTAAGCGCGTATCTTACGGTGCTCGCGCCATTGCCAAAGGCGGCCTAAATAGCTTACCTAAAATGACCTTCCCTGGTGGCTTGGTTGTGGGTTGTGATGCAGGTACTTTGAACTTCTCGAAGATCAAGGGTACTCACACTGCAATGAAGAGCGGTATCGTTGCTGCTGAGCAAATCATTTCAGCCATTGAAGCTGGTCGCGCTAATGATGAACTAGTTGAATACACTGCTGCATTTGAAGCGTCTTGGGCTCATAAAGAATTACATGAAAGCCGTAACTTTGGTCCAGCTATGCACAAATTCGGTACATTCGGAGGTGCTGCGTTCAACTACATTACGCACAACATCTTCCCTATTCCGGTTACTTTGCATGACACGACGCCAGATTACGCAACTCTGAAGCCTGCAGCCGAGTCTAAGAAAATTGACTATCCGAAGCCAGATGGCGTGATTAGCTTTGCTAAATTGGACTCTGTATTCATTGGTAACGTTAACCATGCAGAAGATCAGCCATGTCACTTGCGTTTAACTGATGCAAACATCCCATTAGAGAAAAACCTTCCTCTATACGATGAGCCAGCGCAACGTTACTGCCCTGCTGGTGTTTATGAGATTGTTGAAAACGAAGCTGGTGATAAGCGCTTCCAAATCAACTCTCAAAACTGCGTGCATTGTAAAACCTGTGATATTAAAGATCCTGCACAGAACATCACCTGGGTTACCCCAGAAGGCTCTGGCGGTCCAAACTATCCAAATATGTAATACACGCATAGTAAAAAAGGAGCCCAAGGGCTCCTTTTTTATGTCTTTAATTGTCTAATTTATTAAATACTAATAACTGTTCATTATTTGTTCCCCGTGGAACATTATTTGATCAGTCTTTTTCATTATCGATGGCAAATTCACAGCTATCACTTAATACCCAAAAACACCCATTCTTTTCGAATGCCAAATCAGCAAGCTGATAAAATACATTACGGCTTAGTCGGGCATACATATTGCCCCTAATCAAAACCTTAGGTGCTTCATGTTCGTCAGTAATCATCGGATTCTTATGGTTTAGCTCTATCTCGTCACCCGTATTGGTTATCATTCTTATTATTTGGCTTGGGTTGCCTTGATTTATCACTTCCATAAGAACAACAACAAACGGCTGATCCTCAACAGAGATCCTCCATTTCTCAACTGGGGTTACTAGGAAATAATCATCGTCTTCCCGTTTAAGTATGGTACTAAATAGACGCACGAGTTTTTCTCGCTTAATTTCATCCCCTTCATGCAACCAAGCGCCATTGCTACAAATCCGCATATCCATATCACCTGATAATTGGGGATTCCAAGACTCAACAGGCGGCAAAACATCTGGCATATCGAGAAACTTGCCAAGTTGACCACTTAGATTTGAAAGCTTCATTAAAGCCCCCTCTGCCACTCTTGACGCAGTTTGATCTTATTGGGCTGATAAAGTGCTGTATCAATTTGATCAAGCAGCGCCTGCTTATCAGCACCCAGAATACCTTTTAACGGCAGGTAATTACTGGCGTGATCGCTTCTGTAGATGGTATTTTCTAATTCTAGGTGCGATATAAAATGCTTAAGCTCTAAAAATAAAGCCGTTTGGTCCATGAGGCTCCATTCGTAGTTAAATCCTGCTTTCAGTCTATCCTCTCCAAGTGGAAAGCTCACAACCAAGGTAGATAGATAATCAGGTTGAGCTTCATTCATTAGTTTGGCGCTATTTATTGCATGCTGCTCACTATACTTGGGGCCACCCAATCCATTTAATATCATGACTGATGAACGCAAACCTGCCCGCTTAATTTTTACGAGTGCATCTAATTGGGTTTCGTAAGTTTCTCCTTTACTTACCATCTCCAATACCTGGGTATCGCCAGACTCACAACCCACATAAAGAATATCCAAGCCTAAGGACTTCAACCGCTTAAGATCTTCTACGGATTTTTTATAAATGTTTCGAGGCAGACAGTAACTAGAGACCCTTTTCACAGTAGGTAGATGCTGTCTGATCATATTGAGGATGGATTCAAGTTTACGCATGGGAAGCACCATGGCATCACCATCAGCTAAGAAGACCTTCTCAAATGGTACTCTCGAGCTGGCTGCCTTGATGATATCTTGCTCAATTTCCTCTTCCTTTCTTGCGCGGAATTTTTTCTGCTCTTGCGTGTACATCTCACAGAAGGTGCATTTATTCCACGAGCAACCATTCGTCACCTGTAAAATTAGGGAGCGAGCCTCACTTGGCGGTCTAAAAACGGGCTCAATATAAGACAACATACAAATACCTCTCTTAATTGCCGCCATTTTCTCATGACATAGGTACAACCACCATTATCAGGAGCAAAATAACAATAAATAAAGCTGAGCAAAGCCTGACTAAATGGTAAAATTCGCGCTTCTGTTTCGGGGGTGTTATGAGTCAGTTTGTTTGTGGTCAGCGTTGGATTAGCCTTGCAGAGCCTGAATTAGGTCTAGGCATTGTAAGTGAGGCTGTGG
This sequence comes from Gammaproteobacteria bacterium, assembly GCA_013373125.1. Taxonomy (GTDB): domain Bacteria; phylum Pseudomonadota; class Gammaproteobacteria; order Pseudomonadales; family Oceanobacteraceae; genus Bermanella. Next base: position 26,161 of record JABXIK010000108.1, read on the forward strand.
GGCGTCGTGTCACTATTGAATTTCCACTAGCAGAAGATAGCCGCCTCTATTCAGTTGGTAATACACCACTGATTCGTTGCAAATTCGATCTGCAAGATCGAGTAAAACTCACCTCTGGCATAGAGGCGAATATTCTCGCCATTCAAGAAGAAAATGGCGTTTTATCTTACCAAATTAGTGAACATATCTGGGTAGAAGAAGAAGATATATCGCCAGACCAAGGTAAGGTATCCCCTATTGAGCGACTAAAAGCAGGGCAAATTGGTAGCTTTAAATGGAGCAACCTGTACCGCCGATTAGTTGAGGCATACACACAACAACAGGGCCAACAAAGCCATGGTTTTGTCGGCCCTAAAATCAATATCATTCCGCATCAATTTGACGTCGCACAACAAATTTTAAAAATGCCTTTGCCGCGAGCATTACTAGCAGATGAAGTTGGCCTAGGTAAAACCATTGAAGCTGGGCTTGTTATTCACCAGCTAATGTCAACACAAAGAGCTCAACGTATCTTAATCTGCGTGCCATCCTCACTGGTTAATCAGTGGCTGGTAGAGATGAAGCGAAAATTCAATTTAGATTGCACCCTCATTGACGATGAGTTTTGCGCTGAACAACAAGGGCAAAATCCGTTTAATCAAGTACAAGTTGCCTTGTGTAATTTTGAATGGTTAAACCACAGCCAGTATCTTGATCACGCTTTAAACACCAACTGGGATATGATGGTGATTGATGAAAGTCACCGCCTACAATGGGAATCAAAGGCCTATCAAGCTGCCCTTGCCCTCTCTAAAATTAGCTCAGGCGTTTTATTGCTAACGGCAACCCCTGAGCAGCTTGGGGTTGAAAGTCACTTTGCTCGACTACACCTGCTTGATCCGTTGCGTTTTCCAAGTCTTGAGCAATTCTTAGATGAAGAGCAAAAGTACGGAATTGTTAGTGAAATAGTAGAATCCATTGAGATCAATGGCCTAGCAGCTAGCCTGCCTTTGGTTGAACAGCTGAAAGATGAAAAATTAAATGAATACGTCCAAGATGTATTGGCGAGTGGCTTATCTGAGTCCCAATTTACGGATTGGCTTGCAGACCGTTACGGCACAGGTAGGATGGTGTATCGCAATACTAGACGGAGCATTGCTGGCTTTCCTACTCGCCACAGTGAGTTCTATCACCTTAAAGAAGAATCGACTCTAGACTGGCTGATCAGCTGGCTACCAACACTAGGAGAACAAAAGCTCCTAATTATCTGTCATTCTGCTGAAACGGCACAAACTGTTAGCGAAAATATAAATCAGCGTACATTAATTCAATCTGGTGCATTCCATGAGCACTATTCACTCATTGAGCGCGATCAAATCGCAGCAAGGTTTGTTGAAGAAGACGGTATTCAAATTTTAGTGAGCAGCGAGATTGGAGGAGAAGGACGCAACTTCCAACACGCCCAGCATTTAGTATTGTTTGATTTACCTGAACATCCAGACTTAGTTGACCAAAGAATTGGACGTCTTGATCGTATTGGTCAAGGGTCAGATATTTTTATTCACGTACCGGTTCAAAGCAAAACCAAGCAAGCAAGACTTGCAGCACTTTATCACCACGGCTTTGATATGTTCAGCCAACCAAATCCTGCTGCTTCTCCTATTTACGAAGCCTACAGCTATGAAATTGAAGAAATGCTAGAGACCGGTGAAAATGCTGAGTCAATTATCATGCAAGCCAAGGAAGCCAGTCGCCAATTGCTAGCCGAAATTGAGCAAGGACGAGATCGCTTGCTTGAGCAGCACTCTTTTCAAAGTGAGCGCGTAGAAAGTCTGCTTGATTCAATTCAACAAGCAGACAATGACAATGACCACCTTAAAAATTTGATGTTAGATATTTTCGATAATGGCCATATTGAAACTGAAGCTGCCAGTCAGCAAAACTTAATTGTTAGCCCGCAAGAAAATTGCCCATTTTCTTTTATCAATAGTTTAAAAGATGAGCGTGCAACGATTACATTTGATCGCCAGCAAGCATCACTGAGAGAAGATCTTGAATTTATTTCATGGGATCACCCATGGATTAAAGGGATACTTGATGATTTAGAAGCAAGTGGCGATGCATTCACAGCTTGTGCTTTATTTAATAACCCTGAGTTTAAGAACGGCCAAGTATTCATTGAAACTCTTTATCAAGTGAGAGCAGAAGGTCCTGGGCGCTTAGAGCTTAACCGGCACCTTCAGCCTGAATTAAGACACTATGTTATTAGTGATGAGCTTAAGAATGTAACTCGTCAATTAAACTTGGATAACATGCGCGACGAATTTGAGTTACTTTCAAAAGATATGGCTCGTGAAATCATTGAGATGAAACAAGCTAATATTGAAAACGCTGTCATGCTGAGTGAAAAGCTGGCAGCTCACACATCTCAAGACACAATTAAAAGTGCAATTGAGGCGCTTAATGAAAAAAGCCAACAAGAGTTAGCTCGCTATCAATCACTGGAAATCACACCTGGGAGTTATCAGCTTGAGATTGACACTTTAAAACGTAATACAAATGATGCCGTGGAGCACCTTTCTGCTACCAAGCCGAAGCTTCTATCTATGTGTGTATGGATAAACTTCTCTAAGTAGGCAATCTATTCATACGCATACAAAAAAGGCCGCTATTGCGGCCTTTTTAAATTTCAGCCATCTAGTTCGGCATACTCAATGCTTTATCAGAAACAATTATTCCATTATTGTCTGCGTAGATAAATTGCCCTGGACGGATATCGACACCTGCAAACTTAACAGGCACATTCATTTCACCGATACCCTTTTTTTCAGTTTTACGAGGATTGGTTGCCAAGGCCTGAACACCCAAATCAGTTTCCATAATCACGTCCACATCACGAATGCAGCCGTAAATTACAATGCCTTCCCAACCATTTTTAGCAGCTTTTTCTGCCAACATATCGCCTAGCAATGCGTTGCGTAAAGAACCACCACCATCCACAACCATCACCTTGCCTGTGCCTGGCTTGTCGACATTCTCTTTCACCAAGGAATTGTCTTCATGACACTTAATGGTTACAACCTCACCACCAAAAGACTCGCGACCACCATAGTTGTTAAACATTGGTTCTAGTACTTCTACTTCTGGATATTCATCACATAAATCTGGGGTAACATACTGAGTCATTAAATTCTCCTTACTTACTAATGGATTCGTACCAATTTAAAATATGAGGCCACACTTCTTTTTCTGCGGACTCACCTTTAACCATATTTCCATGGCCGTAATCCATGGAAAATCCTTTTTGCTTAGATAGCAATAAAAATTGTTTTTGCCCGCCAAAAAAAGAACCCAGTTTTTCACATGCTTTAGCAGGATCGCCATTATCTTTTTTGGCACCAAATATCAGCAACGGAACTTTACAGTCATTCGCTTCTTTCCTGTATGAAATTCCATTCCGTGACTTCCAGCGAGTAAATACACTTGCCCATCTCAAAAACTCTAAAGCAATCCCCTTTGGCTCGGCCTCAGGACCAAATTTAGGGTTGTGAATTCGATCTTTCGTACCAATAAATAATCGTGATATTAATTTGGCGAATGGTAGCTTTAACAGCAAGGGATAACGTGTAACTTGAGATCCAAATAAGATTGCCCCAATTGAATGCTGCCCAATTGATTTTCCAGCAAAAGATGTCGCAATGCAGACACCACCGCTTGAGTGCCCTAGCCATAAAACATTTTTAGAGGTCTGTTCGTAAACAAATGCCTCAACAGCAGGCAAGTCAAATTCAGCATAAATTTCCAATGAATTCTTCTCATACTGAAGATTCTCAGGACTATCCCCATGCCCTCTAAATTCAAGCATCCATGGGTCAAAATTATGTTCTAATAAATATTTGGCTAAGCCACTTAGCTGACTATCCAGCCAGATACCTCTATTAGAAAACGCGCCATGGACAAGTATGACTGGCTGCCCTCGTTTTTTGTCTTGATCTTGGTAATACCCAAGACGTGACAGTGCAACCTGTGCGGTTGGGTCCGCACTGTTATTTGGCTTTAACAAATAGGTATCTTCAATTAACTCAGAAGACAAGGCTTCTGCTCGCATCAAAGCAACTGGAAATAATGAGCTACTACTTTTCATTCCTTCCCTTATTATTGATCTTTATCAGCAAGATAGAACCAAGTGTCCAGTACGGAATCTGGATTCAAAGAGACACTATCTATACCTTCATCCATTAACCACTTAGCAAAATCAGGATGATCGCTTGGCCCCTGCCCGCAAATACCAATGTATTTGTTTTGCTTTTTACAGGCTGAAATCGCCATGTGCATCAGTTGACGAATTGCATCATTTCGCTCGTCAAACAAATGCGCTATCACGCCAGAGTCTCGATCTAAACCCAGTGTAAGCTGCGTCAAGTCATTAGAACCAATTGAGTAGCCATCAAAGTATTGCAAGAACTCATCTGCAAGTAGAGCATTAGCTGGCAACTCGCACATCATGATTAGGCGCAATCCATTTTCACCGCGCTTTAATCCATTCGTTGAAAGCAGTTCAACAACCTGCTTGGCCTCTCCAACAGTTCGCACAAATGGAACCATAACTTCTACATTGGCCAGTCCCATTTCTTCGCGAACTTTTTTAATAGCGCGGCACTCAAGCTCAAAGCAATCACGAAATGATTTACTTATGTAACGAGCAGCACCGCGAAAACCCAGCATTGGGTTTTCTTCTTCTGGCTCGTATAGGCGACCACCAATCAAATTAGCATATTCATTTGATTTAAAATCAGACAGGCGCACGATTACTTTTTTAGGATAAAAAGCCGCTGCAAGAGTACTAATACCTTCGACTAATTTTTCAACATAAAAGTCGATGGGTGATTCATAGCCAGCAATGCGGCGCTCAACCGTTGATTTAATCTCTTCTGGAAGGTCCTTGAAATTTAAAAGTGCTTTAGGGTGCACGCCAATCATACGATTAATGATAAATTCTAGGCGCGCAAGTCCCACACCTTCATTAGGTAACGCTTGAAAATCAAAAGCTCTGTCAGGATTACCCACATTCATCATAATTTTGAAAGGCAAGCCAGGCATATTGCCTACAGAATTGGTCTTATGCTCGAACTCAAGAGAGCCATCATAAATAAATCCAGTATCACCCTCCGCACAAGATACTGTAACTAATTGGCCATTTTGCAATTCATCTGTTGCATCACCACAACCCACAACCGCAGGAATACCGAGTTCACGTGCAATGATTGCTGCATGGCAAGTTCTACCACCTCTATTGGTTACGATGGCACTGGCTTTTTTCATGATCGGCTCCCAGTCAGGGTCCGTCATATCTGCAACTAGAATGTCACCTTCATCAATATCTTGCATTTGATCGATATTTCGAAGCACTTTAACCGGGCCGCGACCAATTCGATGACCGACACTTCGACCTTCACATAGAACTGTCCCCGTTTCTTTAAGGATGTATCGCTCCATAACATTTTTACTGGTGCGAGATTTAACTGTTTCCGGTCGAGCCTGAACAATATAAATTTGACCGTTAACGCCGTCTTTTGCCCATTCAATATCCATTGGGCGCTGATAATGCTTCTCGATAATCAGGGCTTGTTTAGCAAGCTCTATAACATCTGCATCAGAGATGCTAAATTTGAAACGGTCTTCTCGATCGACACGAATGGTTTCAACTGGGGACTGCGATGCATCATCAGTTGAATAAATCATCTTGATGGCTTTTGCACCTAAATTACGACGCAGTATGGAGGGTCGGCCTTCAGTGAGAGATTTTTTGTGGACGTAGAATTCATCTGGATTCACAGCCCCTTGCACCACTGTCTCCCCAAGACCATAAGCACTGGTCACGAATACAACCTGATCAAAACCCGATTCAGTATCAAGGGTAAACATAACACCTGAAGACCCGCTTTCACTGCGAACCATGCGCTGCACACCAACTGACAAAGCAACTTCGTGGTGTTCGAATCCTTGGTGGGCGCGATAGCTTATAGCTCGATCATTATAGAGAGAGGCAAAAACCTCGCGCACAGAGTGTAAAACAGCATCAATGCCAACAATGTTCAGGAAGGTTTCTTGCTGCCCTGCAAATGACGCATCTGGCAAATCCTCAGCTGTAGCAGACGAACGAACGGCAACTGATAAGTCTTGATCATCGCCTTTTAAGGTGGCATATGCCTCTCGTATTGCACCATCTAAATCTTTAGGTAGTGGCGCGTTCATTATTAAGGAACGTATCTCTGCGCCCGCTGTAGCAAGATCGGCAAGAGAGCCCTCTTTAATCTTAGAAAGCTGTTCATTTATCTTATCTTGTAAATTGTCTTGCTTAAGGAACTCACGAAAAGCGTGAGAGGTGGTTGCAAAACCATTGGGGACATTGACGCCAGAGGTTGATAAATTACTGATCATCTCGCCTAGGGACGCATTTTTACCACCAACTTTATCAACGTCATTCATACCAAGTTGATCGAACCAAATAACGTAATTATTCAAGCTTACCTCCCATGAAACCTAGTGCGACAGTCGGCGATATAGTACTCTAATTCTAGAGACTATTCACAAAGTTGTTAAATTTAATGAAGCGACAAGCCTTTTTTATCTCAGATGGCACAGGTATTACTGCGGAAACCTTGGGTCATAGCCTTCTAGCTCAATTTGAGAGTATAGAATTTGAACAAATCACACTGCCCTATATCGATAGCATCGAAAAAGCAAAAGAAGTAGTCGAAAAATTGAATGCACTATCTGAGCAAGGCTCGAGACCAATTGTCTTTGATACCATCGTAAACCAAGAGATTAGAGATGAAATAAGCAAGGCCAACGCATTTAAAGTCGATATATTTGCTACATTTTTGGCCCCATTAGAGAAAGAATTAAACATGGGCTCCAGCTATACAGTAGGCAAGTCGCACGTCGGCGGTGACAACAAAAGTTACCTTGCGCGTATAGATGCCGTGAATTATGCCCTTGAAAATGACGATGGCAGTAGAATTAAGCACTATGACAAGGCTGATATAATTCTAGTGGGTGTTTCTCGATCAGGTAAGACGCCAAGCTGTCTTTATTTGGCCCTACAATTTGGGATTAAAGCCGCCAACTACCCATTGACGGAAGAAGATTTAGGAAATGGCGATCTCCCACAAGCCCTAAAACCTTACAAAGATAAGTTATTCGGACTAACAATTGACCCCGAACGCCTTGCCGCTATTCGAAACGAGCGTAAAGCAAATAGCCGTTACGCATCGCTAAATCAGTGTTATTACGAGACAGAAGAGGTTGAGATGCTATTCAGGCGTTTGAGCATTCCGTTTCTAACGACAACCGATTTATCGGTTGAGGAAATATCAACTCGAATCATGGTGGAAACAAAGCTCACTCGAAGAGCTTAATTTACTTAATCACCTGTATAACAATTTCACCTAGATTCGATAGCTTCACATTCTTCCCTCCAAGCTGGATAACCCCGGCTTGAGCACTGGGCTTGAAAAGTAAATAACGTGTTTGGGGTGCAATACTTAGTTTGGCTTTGGCATAAGCATATTGCATCCAGGTTTCTTCTTGAAACTCATTAAAAGCATTGTCGTATTGATATGTTTGATCGAAGCTCTCATCAAGAGGCAATATTTCAGGTAGTGCTATTGCATCATTCTTTGAAAAACTTTTTACTTCAATAGCTTTAATGCTCTGATCCATCTCAATAAGCAGATAATCTGAATCGGAAGTCTTGCTGTATTGATAATATCTTTTTAAATCAAGCATTCTCCCATTTATTTCACTAAGCAATAATTGCTGACCTTCGCGAAACGAATAGAAGCTCAAAGTAGAAATGTTTGAACTTGGACTTAATTCTTTGTTTTGAGAAGCTTTTGGATTAGAAGTAGATTTAATCTCAGCAACCACTTGGCGACCATCTGAGTCTTGCCAGGCATATAGCTTTTCATTCGAAAGCTTTTTATCAATGACATCAGACGAAATAAAATCACTAGGATTAAAATCGCTACCTAACTCTTTGTTGTTTATCGCAGGAGATTCAGCAACAGTTTGTTGAGATGTTTCTTTTTGAATTTCTGGTTTCTGAATGGTCCGAATTTGACCAGTCTCATCAACCCAGGTGTAGAAATTCCCATTCTGCCCTTCTGGCAATCCCTGACAGCCAGTTAATATACTTAGGACTATTACGGTATAAATGTATCGCATTAGAATTTGGTTCTAAACGTTATGCCAGCAGCAGCAACGGTCAACTTTGTTTCAATATCCAAGCCAGGATAAGGGTTTGAAACGACACACGTTAGACAGTCAGTGTTAATTGATTCACTGGGCTCAGATGCTGGAATTTCTTCTTGGCTTTTCAAGAACGAGAATGATACGTCAATATCTGTATCTAAATCCCAACGATAACCAAATCCGAATCCATACATAGGTGCAAAACCTAATGGCGCCATGACATTTCGGCGATTATCTGGGATTGATGTTGCACGTGGCTCATAGCCTATTCTGGCCTTTAATCGAGAGCTCATTTGGTACTCCAATCCAAAACCGAAACTCCAAACGCTTTTATAATTCAAGTTTTGGCGCAGTGTATTTCCTGTGACTTCGCCAGGAGCTAAAATTTTTGCGGCATTCAAAAAATCGAGCTGTCGATCAAATTCAAAATAGAAAGAATCCCACTCATCATAATCAGTCCAACCTGCATCCACATTAAATTGCAGTGTATCGAAGAAACGAAATTTAAAGCCCGTTTGAAAATGCTGAGGATAAGTAAATTCAGTTGTGACATAGCCCGTTTCCTTGCTCACCCCAGATGGCAACTGGAACATGGCTCCGATAATTGCGCCAAAAATAGATCCCCTAAAACCACTAAAGAAGCCGGAGAAATCTCGAGAATAATCCATTTCAAAATCGCCACTAAGCTGATCCTTGGCTTCGCTTTGATATGACATACCCCATGCAAACCAGTCTGTTGGTTCCCACAGCAAACCCAAGTTATAAGATAGTGACATTGAGTTTTCGAGTTTCATATTGAGTGTACCAATATCTCGATACGGCCCGACGCGTCCACCACACAATGAAATAAAAGGAACAAGCGGATCATTGCCCCCACCACCTTCTTCGCAGCCAAAAGCATCCTGCAGCATTTCAGTTGCAGCCATAATTAAGTTTACACCACGCGCATCTTGCTCTATGGCAAAACCTTGATGGGACAATAAAACACCCGCCCCGATTGAGAGCTCATCATTAACCTTGTAACCAAATGATGGAGACAAATATGTCATACGCTGCATGGCGAGCTGTTTAGCCTGATAACGACCAGGGTTGTCAGGTCCTTCTTTAACAAAGCCTGCAACCATTGGCATATATGTAGCCGTTGCAAAGGTAAATTTTGAGCCAGGTGGATTGATAGAAAAACCTATGGACGGAACGGTTGCAACAGGTAAATGTAAGGGAAATATTCCCACACCAGGTATATACAGACCTGGGATAGCTTCACTTTTTTGTCCGATAACCGGATCATCTTCAAAGTTTAGAAGCTCTCCATCACCATTATAATCTTCTGGTAAGTTGAAGGTTGCTTCAGACTTCAAAATAACATTGAGCAAGGTTATACCTATCTGGCGACCCTCTAATTTCGTTAAGCCTGCCGGATTGTAGTGTATCGATGCCATGCCAGGTGGATCAGCCGTTACTGCATTACCCAGAGATAGCGCTTTAGGGTCCATCAACATCGATTGCCCGAGTTGCCCAAATGCATTACAGGTAATTAGGAATAGTATTATCGAGAAAAAACCCTTCATAAAAAATCCTTACAGTCTTAATTTATGAAGAGCTTGATTTGGCTTTTAAGCCATCAACATCTATTGGAAGTGAGAGAGATAAAATAATATCCGGTGCGTCATCGGTCATGCCAAAGCCAACACCTATGTTGGTAATGGTTTTAGGAGAAACCCTCACACCAAGACTAATGTTAAACAACCCCGTCATAGATGCTGAGCTTTGAGCCTCTGAAAAAGTACCGGATGAATTTCTAAAAACATACGTAGATTTATCGGTATAACTTGCTTGGAAGGACATGCTCATGGACACATCATAAGAAAGTGAATACGCATAACCACCTGAAAAAGATGCTGACACGCCAGGCTTAACTTCCATCAATAGCGCACCACTACGAGGCTGATTGACATCCTTCTCAGGTATGGCATAAGAGATACTGCCCGACCCAAACAACATAACAGGGTCAACAACTTTAGAAAGTGACAGGCCGCCAGTTAAAGAATAGTACCCACTACCGGTTGGCAATGTCTTCTGCCCAACTGTGTGGAACGGGCTTGAGCCAGTTTTAGTCTTAAATGAGCCTGTTACGGTTTTGCTTAACTCCCCTGGCACATAGGCATAAGGCTGCCAACGAGCATTGATTGATACATCGCCTAATCCGGAAGCACTCTGAGTTTCTGTTGAGTCGTATTTGACGACTAGCGGCAAAGTGAAGCCAAGCGTTAAATTATTCAAATAACCATAATCAAAATTGAAATTATTGGATAAATTATGTACAGAGGATGGATTGACATCGAAAGCGCGCACTTGGCCATTCAGGATTTCTACATCTAGTCTTTGGTCTGCTACGTAGCTATAGCTCATGTTATAGCCTAACGAGGTTTGACCCTGTTTCATCAAGGAGTAGTTATTTTCAGTGGCTTCAAAAACTTCTTCTAAGCTTTTTTCTTGTGTAGCGTCCCCTTCTTTTTGAGATAGGGCTTCTCGTGCACTCGATACATCTGAAACAGCACTTTTAGATACAAGAAGCATCAAAATAAATAATATTCTTACCTTCACTTAAACCACCATGTTCTTTTTATTATTTTCTCTTAAAGCGAATGGTCTTTCTAACAAGAGAGTCCGTTTTAATTGTATTTATTAAGTCAGGATTGAAGTTTTCATCTCCAGATGAAACCAGCTCTCCTTCATCATCTTCATCTGCATCATCGGCAATATACCAGTGAGCATTATTCTTAGATCTAGCTATTGCGTTCGTAAACTCTGCATTTTCTTTTATGTGATCCGCAGGGAAAAAGTCCCTAAAATCTCGAAAAGCCATTTTAGTAAATGTACGCTCATCAATAATTCGTAAGTCTTCATCCCGAATCTCAAGCCCCCCTACTGGCTTATGCCCATTAGGAAAGACAATGAAAAGTACATTTTTATCCCAAATCTCCATAAAACGAGCCAAAGTAAAGCTGATATTTCCAAGTGAAGGATCAGCTACGAAAACATGCCCATTTTTGACACCCCGAATAACAATAAAATGCTTAAATCCAGCATATTCAATAGGTGCAATTGCAGGGTGATCCAGCTTTATTAAGTCTTCCTTTTCCGCTCTAAATCCACCAGATGGGTGACCCAGTGCGGTTACTAGTCGCTTCATATCAAGAAGAGAAAAACCTCTCCGCTCAACGATCTTCTCAGAGTCGCCAAATTGCAGAAGCCCTTCCATTACTTGTCTTTCTTGAAAGTTACGACCCAAATAAAAATCTAAAAGTGTGGTTAAGGCAGCAGAGCCGCAACTATAATCATATGCCTGCCTAACTACGTTGTTGTATCGAAATTCAACTAATGGCTCAATAAACTCTTTATGCCTGACTGCATCTGAACCAAACCCAGTTTCATAGTAAACAATACCCTTTGGCTGTGTCTCTACCTCGAGAAACTCAGTCAGCATTGTATAACTTATCAATGAAGCAACTAGGAAAACCAACATGGAGATAATGGCCTGAATTATTATTCTTGTTATTTCGGTCAGTTACGCATTGTTACATTATTTAAAGGCAGAGGCTATAACCCACAAGGTTGAGTATCGACAAAACTAGCCTTGACTGATCATCTGATAATCAGGTTGCAACAATTTGATGCACGCAAGTACAAACTTAATGGCGCATTTTAGCTTTAGATATGTAAAAAATATCACTCAAGCCTTAAAATAATGCCTTAACTTGGCAGGCACCTATGAAATTTACTGTTACAGAACTTCCATACCTTCAATCCACTGACAACCTTCTTGCTAATCTTCAAGCATTAGGAGGCCTAGTTGCCCTAGAGAGCTCCGACACAAAGCATGAAAATGGCAGGTGGAGCATTATAACTGCCAAGCCAACACAAACCGTTTCATTGCAGGATAAAAAGGAATTATCGAGCTACCTTGCCAACTTAGAAAAGCTTAAGAAAGTCCTGCCATCTATAAACAGCCACCTACCCTTTACTGGGGGAATAATCGGCCATATAAGCTATGACTTAGGGTTAACTGACTGCAAAATAACGCCATCGATTAACATCCCAGATCAACCCCTAGCAACTTGCGGGCTTTATACGTGGGCATTTTTAGTTGACCATCTAAACAAGAAAAGTCATTTAGTCCACTGGTCATATATTAGCGAGCTAGAAAAAACTGATTTGATTTCAATTTTTGAATGCAACCTTAATAGTACTCTCCCATTTAATCTCACTACCAGCATTGAAAGTAGCTGGAGCAAAGAGACATACAAAGCAAAAATTGCCCGCATCCATGAGTACATAAAAGCTGGTGATTGCTATCAGGTGAACTTAGCACAGACATTCACTGCAAATTACAGCGGAAACACACTTAACGCCTACATCAAACTTAGGGATACAGCAAAAGTTCCTTTTGCCAGTTATTTTGAAGATGGAAACTACCATTTCGCCAGCGCCTCTCCAGAATTATTCCTAGAATTCAATAATGACACTGTCACCACCAAGCCCATTAAAGGGACTCGTCCTATAAAGAAAGACAAGAATGAGGACAAGCAACAGATAGATAACTTAAAAAGCAGTATTAAGGACAGAGCTGAAAATTTGATGATTGTTGATTTATTGCGCAACGATCTAAGCAAGAATGCAAAAAATATTAAGGTCACAAAATTATTTGATGTGGAATCCTTCAATACTGTTCATCATCTTGTAAGCACTATAACTGCTACTGCAGATCAAAATTCTTTATTAAATCTTCTATTTGACGCTTTCCCTGGCGGCTCAATTACTGGCGCCCCTAAAAAAAGGGCCATGGAAATCATTGGAGAATTAGAAGAAGAGCCTAGAAGTTTTTATTGCGGTACGACATTCTACCTATCTTGCAACAATCATCTCAATTCAAACATTTTAATTCGAGGCTTTTTGTTTAACGAAAACACTAAGGAGGTGAAATGCTGGGCTGGAGGTGGAATTGTAATGGATTCAAACTGGGAAGATGAACACCAAGAGAGCTTGGATAAGATATCCAAGCTCATACAGGCAATAAGTTAATCTAATGATAAATTGCGATTACTTGCCTTTAAAAATTCCTTTTTCAACTCTTCGTACTGATGAACAGCAGGGAATTGAGGGAATTCATCAATAACATTCTGAGGAGACTTGAACAAAATACCTGCCTCAGCTTGTTTTAACATGGTTGTATCGTTGTAAGAATCACCAGCAGCAATGCAGCGATAATTCAACAATTGAAATGCACGAATTGATTGACGCTTTGGATCAACTTGGCGCAATTTATAATCAGTGATAAAACCTTCTTCACTTACTTCTAGCTTATGGCAAAGCAAGGTTGGAAATCCCAATTGACGCATCAAAGGCTGTGCAAACTCATAGAACGTATCTGACAAGATTACAACTTGAAAACGTTCACGTAACCAATCGATAAATTCCCTTGCTCCTTCTAATGGAGACAAGGTAGCAATCACCTCTTGTATATCATCTAGCTTAAGGTTGTTGTCAGCCAAGATCTTCAAGCGCTGCTTCATTAATACATCGTAATCAGGAATATCGCGAGTTGTCGCTTTTAATTCTTCAATCCCTGTTTTATTAGCAAATTCAATCCAAATTTCAGGGATTAACACCCCTTCCAAGTCTAAGCAGGCTAATTCCACCGCTCTCACTCCCAGCTTTGTATAAAAAGGCCGCTACTCTATCTGTTATGCCCAGCCCATTCAATCGTATAATCACAATTATCTTATAAGCTATGATTATTAAATTATTCTTAATGATTATTTTTTAGCATATGAAACTTCTGGTAATGTGCAGCATAACTACAGAGAGAGAATTTCGATGAACCTAAGCATTTCAGAGATCGAGGCGCAAGATCGCGCTCTTCTTGAGCTGCAACCAAAGCAAATCATCAAACAGGCTTTAGAGCAGTTCGACAATATTGCTATTTCGTTTAGCGGTGCAGAAGATGTCGTTTTAATTGACCTAGCCTTAAAAGCAAAAAAAGACATTCAAGTATTCAGCCTTGATACAGGCCGATTACACCCTGAGACATATGCATTTATAGACCAGATTCGTAAGCATTATAAGATTGATATTGAGCTTGTGAGTCCAGACCATACAGAATTAGAGCCATTCATCAAACAAAAAGGCCTCTTTAGTTTCTATGAAGATGGACACAATGAATGCTGTGGTATTCGTAAGATCAACCCTCTTAAGCGTAAGCTTAAAACTCTAGATGCTTGGATTACAGGACAAAGAAAGGATCAGAGTCCTGGTACTCGTAATTCCATCCCCGTCTTCCAAAAAGATAACTTTGAGGGGGCGTCTGGCGACTTGTACAAATTCAATCCATTAGCGAACTGGTCATCTGAAGACGTGTGGAATTACATCAAAATGTTTGATGTGCCTTACAACCCTCTTCATTTACAGGGTTTTATCAGCATAGGATGCCAGCCATGCACACGCCCAGTTCTACCAAATCAACATGAACGGGAAGGCCGCTGGTGGTGGGAAAATGAAGGCGGAAAAGAGTGCGGCCTTCATGCCTCCAATCTAATTACCAAAGGCTAAGCACTTAATAAGCTCAGCTCCCAGTCACTAACGACTGGGCAGCTCTATGCTTGAGAACATCTCTTCTAATTCTGCTTTACTGTGGCATTGTGACGCTTTTTCAATGGTCGCTTTGTCCAAATGCGGCGCAAACCTAGCAACAAAATCACACATAAATCCGCGCAAGAACGTCCCTTTCCTAAAGCCAATACGAGTAATACTATCCCTAAACAAGTGACTAGCATCAATAGCTACAAGATCACTGTCTTTTTCAGGATCAATCGCCATGCTGGCAACAATTCCGACACCCAAGCCAAGGCGCACGTAAGTCTTAATGACGTCTGCATCTGCCGCTGTAAACACAACCTTAGGCGTTAGACCTTTTGACTTAAATGCCTCATCGAGTCTTGAGCGACCAGTAAATCCAAATACATAGGTAACCAACGGGAAAGTTGCCACTTCTTCTAAAGTTGGTTGGGATCTTTGTGCTAATGGATGGGTCTTGGGCACTAAAATACTTCTATTCCAGCGATAACAAGGCATCATAATTAAATCATTAAAATGATCCATTGCTTCTGTGGCAATTGCAAAATCGACTGTGCCGTCTGCGGCCATTTCAGCAATCTGAACCGGTGTTCCTTGGTGCATATGCAAAGACACATCCGGGTATTGAGCGATGAAATCCTGAATAATTCCTGGAAGTGCATAGCGGGCCTGAGTATGTGTCGTAGCAATCGACAGGCTTCCCCTGTTTTCATTACTAAACTCTTGAGCCACCTGCTTTATGCTTTCTACTTTCCTTAAAATCTCACCAGAAACCTTAAGGATAGCCTCACCAGCTGGCGTCACTCGAGTCAAGTGCTTGCCGCTGCGAGCAAAAATCTCAACACCCAACTCATCCTCGAGTAGGCGTATCTGCTTACTGATACCCGGCTGAGATGTATACAACACTTGAGCGGTGGCAGATACATTGAGATCATGATGCGCTACTTCCCAGATGTAGCGCAGTTGTTGTAGCTTCATAAGCCCTCCAGGCTAACTCCGACCCTACTACCCGTCATTTGGTTATAAAAATATAAATAAATATTCTTTTCCAGAATAGATCGAAATCTATAGATTTACCAGTTATCTTCATTAACTGTATGTTATAAGCATAGACTATATTCATGGATTTTCTGTTATATGCAATGTCAGGTGCCCTTGTTGGGTTAATTGTTGGCATTACTGGCATTGGCGGCGGCTCATTAATGACTCCGCTCTTACTTTTATTCGGCATCCCACCTCATATCGCTGTTGGGACCGATCTGCTTTATGCTGCAATCACCAAAGCCAGTGGTGTTGTCGCTCATCACAGGCAAAAAACAATTCGATGGTCGATTACTTTATTAATGGTAGCTGGAAGTATTCCTAGCGCCATCATAACCGGCCTCGTTTTAAGTGCTTTTTTTGAAGACTACCAACACTACACTGGCGTCATTACAACGAGCTTGGGTGTAATGCTCGTTGTAACTGCAATCTTGCTGCTTTTTCGCAAGAGGCTACAACTATTCGCTGAGAAGCAAGCCAATCTAAGTGGAACCAGCTGGCTTCAATCGAACCGAGTGGCACTAACCGTGATAATGGGAGTTGTCCTGGGTGTCTTTGTAACCCTATCATCAGTTGGTGCAGGTGCGATTGGCACAGTGGTTTTACTCATACTCTACCCTTACCTTAGATCCATACAAATCGTCGGTACGGATTTAGCTCATGCCGTTCCACTAACATTTATTGGCGGCTTGGTTCATCTATCGCTAGGAAATGTAGACTATTCGCTACTAGGTGCCCTACTCCTTGGCTCTATACCTGCGATCCATCTAGGTACAAAAATCGGCACTCATCTACCTGAAAGTCTACTGCGGAATGTACTAGCACTTCTATTGATGATACTTGGTGTCAAATACATGGTTTTCTAGTGATTAGTCCTATCCAGGTCCCCTAGATTAATCATGGGGATCATCATGACTGGTATGGGAGAAACCTGTAACACCTTGGTAATGACCGATCCCATTGGCCCTCCTTGAAATGCATGTTGACCATGACTTCCAAGAACTAAAATATTACTTTCTCTTAATAGTGCTTGCTGAATAATTACCTCAGCAGGTTGCCCCATCTCAACAACAATCTCATCTATGTCTAGCTCACTTAAGATATCAATATAATCCCTGCTTAAGGTTTCTTTTATCTGTTTCTTTAGTGATAGCAAAACATCCTGCAAGCCAGCCTGCCGAAGCTGCCTTGCGTCTTCTCTTGATAAATAAGTGTTGATGATCGACTCGGCAAACACCCCCATAGGCTCGACAACATGCAAGATATCAACTCTTGCCTGCACGCTCATGGCAATTTGGGCTAATTGCTTCATTAAATATGGACTGTATAAACCTAGATCCGTGGCATACAAAATACGCTTAATCATGGCGACCGCTAACTGCCAGCTTCTAAAATAAGCATAGCAGCTGAAATCCTGTCTATACTTTCAATTGTATCTTGATAGGAGATGAATATGAGTGATCGTATGCTAAGCCTAGCTGAAACAAGCAGTGTCTTGAATGTCAGCGAAGTGACGGTAAAAAGATGGGCGCGTGAGCATCTGCTCAAATCTGTTAAACAGGGTTCTGAACTCCTATTTCCAGAGCCCGATGTATTGAAATACAAAGAAATAAACGACAGATTGAAAAAATAACCCTCTTTAGGCTTGCCAATAGCAAGCCTTTTGCCTCTATTTCTACATTTTCTGCCATTTACCCCTTTCAGTTGCCCAATCAAGTGCTCTATTATATCGGCCTTAATAAGAATCACGCTTTGGATTTAAGAGCACAATGTCAGATAAACGCGTCGAAGATTTAAATATCGAGAGTACTCAGACTCTAATTACACCTGAGCAACTCAAAACAGAACTTCCCATCACAGACAAGGCTGTTAAGTCAGTTGAAGATGGGCGCCTTGCCGTTCGCAATATTCTTGATCGCAAAGATCACCGTTTGTTTGTGGTTATTGGCCCTTGCTCAATACATGATGTGCAAGCTGCGAAGGAATATGCCGAGAAATTGAAGGTTCTGGCTGAAAAGGTAAGTGACACCATCTTAATCGTTATGCGTGTTTACTTCGAAAAGCCTCGTACTACTGTAGGCTGGAAAGGCTTAATCAACGATCCTTACTTAAATGACACATTCAAGATTGAAGACGGCTTAAAGATTTCTCGTAAGTTACTACTAGATCTAGCTGAGCTTGGTCTTCCGCTATCTACTGAAGCCTTAGACCCAATATCACCACAGTACCTACAGGACTTAATCAGCTGGTCAGCAATTGGTGCTCGCACCACTGAAAGCCAAACCCACCGTGAGCTGGCTTCTGGTCTTTCTTGTGCAGTTGGCTTTAAAAATGGCACAGACGGTAACCTAACCGTTGCCATTAACGCACTACAAAGTACCGCCAACCCTCACCGTTTCTTGGGTATCAATGGCGATGGCCAAGTAGCCGTTGTTAAAACCAAGGGCAACCCTTACGGCCACGTGGTATTGCGTGGCGGTGGCGGCAAACCAAACTATGACTCGGTAAGCATTGCCCTTTGTGAGCAAGAGCTAGAAAAAGCTAATGTGGCAGCCAATATCATGGTTGACTGCTCTCATGCCAATTCCAATAAAGACCCAGCTCTACAGCCTTTAGTTATGGATAATGTGAGCAACCAGATTCTTGAAGGTAATAAATCTATAGTTGGTTTAATGGTGGAATCCAACCTGAAATTTGGAAGTCAGAGCATCCCAGCAAATCTAGATGACTTAGTATACGGCCAATCCATTACTGATGGTTGCATCTCATGGGATCAAACCGAAGAAGCCATCCTTAAAATGCATGATAAGTTAAAAGACATCCTTCCTAAGCGTTAATCTCTAGGGCTGCTTTTGCAGCCCTATTTCGTATTTTTATGTTAAAATTGCGCGCTTTCTTAATTAGGCCTCAAACATGAATTCACCTAAAGTCGGTATCATCATGGGTTCCACCTCAGACTGGGCGGGCACCATGGAAAAAGCAGAAGAAATGTTGGTTCAACTAGGTGTGAGCTATGAAGTAAAAGTGGTCTCTGCCCACCGCACACCAGATTTGCTGTTTGAATACGCTGAGACTGCCGCTGAACGTGGCATTGAGGTGATAGTCGCCGGTGCCGGCGGTGCTGCTCACCTCCCAGGTATGATTGCGTCTAAAACACACTTACCTGTATTTGGCGTTCCAGTTAAAAGTAAAGCCTTAAACGGCATTGATTCCCTACTTTCAATCGCCCAAATGCCAGCCGGCATTGCGGTAGGCACACTGGCTATTGGCCCTGCCGGCGCTGCGAATGCAGGCTTATTAGC
>JABXIK010000052.1 GCA_013373125.1 Gammaproteobacteria bacterium
AATCAGCTTCTCCCACACTGACACCACCCCAAGTTATCACCACCTCGGCCCATTCATCGGCTTCGCTGAAAACCTGAGTTAATTGCGCTTCATCATCCGCCACAATGCCATAATTTTTAACATTAACACCTAGGCGATTCAGCACTGCATTTAAAGTCGGTGTATTACTTTCATAGAGCTGACCTGATTTTAATGTCGCACCCGGTACAATTAATTCATCTCCTGTACTAATCAACGCCACATTTAAAGAACGAATAACGCTAACCGCTTGCAATCCCATGGAAGCCAATACGCCAATATCGGCGGGGTTTAATCTCCGCCCTGCAGAAAACACAGCTTGCCCTTGGGTAATATCCTCACCCATTGGGCGGATATTTTGTCCGCGTTTTACATCAGCTAAAATTCGAATGCGATCAGGGCTAATTATTTCCACCTGCTCTTGCATAATGACAGCGTTACACCCATGAGGGATATCGCCCCCGGTCATAATACGCGCGCACTGACTCACTTGAATTTCATGTTCAATGGGATGTCCAGCTAACACTTTCGCCACAACAGAAAGCTCACACCCCACAGATAATGATTCACCTTCTAAAATCAAGGCGTATCCATCCATGGCACTGTTATCATGCAATGGAATATTGATGGGACTGCGAATACTTTCAGCCAATATACGGTTAAGTGCTTGATCCAGAGAAACGGTTTCTGCCTCAACAACTGGGGAGATTAAACCAAGCAATTGCTCCATGGCTTGATCAAGAGGCATTAAACTAGGTGTGGCACAAACATCGGTCATGGTGATATCAATCATTAGCATCTATGATAAGGGGAAGTTTTATCACATATCCGTCCTTGGATCACCTGTGAGGTTTTATGAGCAACGTCATTTCTTGCGCCAAGTATGATTATTTTGAAATCGCCTGCATACATCACTACGAAGTTGAATTAACTCTAAAAAGTGGTGAATTGGTATCGGGCATTGCGCAGAATGTAAAAACAGTCAGACACCAAGATGAAAGAAAAGAGATTCTAGAAATAACACATGACAATAAGAACATCGAAGTAGAGCTAATTCAGATTTGTAAACTCAATGTGCTAACAGACAACCCTCACTTTAACGAAGTCATCCTGGATAAATAACATTTACTTAGGCATATAGGGCTTTAGGCTCTGTTCACATTCTGGGGTTAAAATAATTTGCTGGGCCTGCGCATTTTGCTGATAGGTATTCAAACCCATACGCTGAATCCAATACATCAAAAGTGCTTGTCGCACTTGTTGAGTTTGTCGAAAGCCTTTTGGGGTTTGCTGCATGTCATAATCAAGAGCTATGATACGCGCACGATTTTCATCCAATCTCGGGTCCGGCATAAACTCCACCTGCAATAGGTTATGCCAATCCTCATCTTGTAAATCAAAATGATCAGCACCATCCAACAATTGTGCTGGATGCTCCTGCTGAAAACGACTTAATACAAAGTCACGATAGTCTTGATTCTTTTCGCAAAAACCACGAACGTGCCAACGCATACCATCAAAAACAAGATGATGAGGTTGAATCACACGAGTGGAGAAATCCGGATTAGATACAGAGGCATAATCGATTTGTAAGCGGCGTTGCTCGCGAATAGCCTGCAATATTGGACGCACTAACACAGGCTGTAAGTTACGATTAGGCAGTTCTAAACTGCTCACTGTTTCTGTAGTGGACATAAATTGCATGTATTCTTGCAAACTGCCGCTACAGAATTGCGCTACCATCTTCTCGGTGGGTCGATAGCACGCGGATGCGCCATCATAGACAATGTTAACTGGATAAAGATTTTTATATTTTTGCAGCACGTGATTCGCAAGCTTTTCACTTAACTCAAATTGCTTGGCGATATGGCCACTCTGTAAGCTGCCTTCCCAAATTAGAATCAACTCCAAAAAACCAAAACGTTTTTGATCAATTATCGAATTGCTTTCTTTTTCATTCAGGTGGCTAGCCATTTTTTATCCTTGTATCGAGCGAATGAAGTTATTCATCACTTAATTCAAATTCAGCTTGCGGTAAGTCTTGAGTAACCTCACTCACATCTGTCAATTTTTTCTTTTTAGTGCTTGCAACATTCGCTTGAATCTCGGTGTCATTATCATCAAATTCTAGCTCAGCCGCTTCGGTCACACTGGATGCCAACTCTTTCTTGGTGCGCACCCCAAGGTCTTTAAACTTATGCGCTTGGCTGATCAAATTACCTCGGCCTTCTTTCAACTGGCTCCACGCTTTATCGTAAGTGCCTTGCACGGTTTGCAGTTGCGTTCCAACTTTTTCCATACTCTCTACAAAGCCAACTAGCTTATCGTGTACTTTGGCTGCTTGATCCGCCAGTTGTTTCGCGCTCTTATTCTGACGTTCAATACTCCACAAACTGGATACGGTTCTTAAACTGGCTAACAAGGTTGTTGGTGTCACCACAACAATGCGTTGCTCAAATGCATCGTTAAACAGTTTGTCATCGTGTTCAAACGCCACCATAAAAGCAGGTTCTATAGGCATAAACATGAACACAAAGTCTGGACTGTTCACACCTGGCAACTTGGCGTAAGACTTTTCGGCCAAGGTTTTAATGTGCATGCGCACAGCATCCACATGTTGCTTCAAATAGTTAACGCGATCGGCATCGCTTTCTGCGTTAATGTAATCCGTGTACGCATTTAATGACACCTTGGCATCCACTACGATGTGCT
Source organism: Gammaproteobacteria bacterium (assembly GCA_013373125.1). Classification (GTDB taxonomy): domain Bacteria; phylum Pseudomonadota; class Gammaproteobacteria; order Pseudomonadales; family Oceanobacteraceae; genus Bermanella. Next base: position 2,731 of record JABXIK010000052.1, read on the forward strand.
TTCCTTCGGGTAGATTAATAATCACATCCGGGCGATACCGATTGCCATCATCACTATTAATGCTTTTCTCACGAATATATTCTTCGCCTTGGCGCAGTCCAGATTTTTCCAGTACGGTCTCTAATACTAATTCTCCCCAATTACCCTGGGTTTTCTTTTCACCACGTAATGCTCGGGCAAGAGAGGCTGCTTCTTCTGTGATTTGTTTGTTCAGGTTATGCAATTCGCCTATTTGTGCTTTTAATGCTGCTCGGTCTTTGCTTTCTTCCACATAGGCGTCATCGACTTTTTTCTTTAAGCCTTCCAATTGCTCTTTAAATGGATTGAGTAAATTAAACAGACCTTCCTGAGAGGTTTGTTTGAACTGTTTATTTTTCTCTTCGAAAATTTTATTGGAAAGATTTTCAAATTCCTGACTTAGTTGAGCTTTGTTTGCTTGCAGTAGTTCCAGTTTTTCCTCAAGGTTTTGCTGATCTTTTTTACGCTCAACTTGTTCTTGGTTTAATTGAGTTTTTAGATCGCTGATTTGCTGGTGCAATTGTTCAATTAATGCTTCTTTTTCTTGTAGCTTTTGCATATCTAACTGACGCTGCTCTAACGTGGCTTGCTGATGTTTGAGCTGCCCATGGGCTTGGTTCAGTTGCGTTCGATGTTGATCTAATAGAGTTTGAGCCTCATTGTAGGCTTGTTGAACTTGGCTTAATTGGGATTGCGCATGCTGTGCCTGACTGTCACTCAACGCTTGAGCCGTTTGCGCTTGCTGGCATTGCTGACGACTTTGCTCCAAAGACTGGGCCAACTGTTGTTTTTCTTCAAGCAAGGTTTCTCGCTGTTGGGCAAACTGGCGTTGCAGCACGAACAAACCACCACCAAAGGCGACAATTAATCCAGCATATATGGCAATCTCTAAAGGCATCACAAGCACTCACACACATTTGAAACAATAGGCGCAAGCTTAACAAATGCCTGCCTGTGGCACTATGGGGATTTTGACGATTGAGCCTGCAGCTGCCAGATGATACCCCCAGCATCATCACTAATGAGTACACTGCCATCCCCCAGGGTTTGTACATCCACAGGGCGCCCTAACTTACGCCCATCTACTAACCAGTTCACCAGTACCCGATGTCGTATCACTCTACTTCCCTCTAGCCAGTAGGCACTCAAGCGATAGCCTACGGGGGTCGAGCGATTCCAACTGCCATGCTCAGCCACCAGTAGAGCGCCTTTGAGACTTTCGATATTGCCTTGGTAGAAGTCCATTCCCAATGGGGCACTATGTGCCTGAATTTCGATCACGGGAGGGGTGTAGGTGAAATTCTGGGGTATTTGCTTGAGAATGCTCGCCTCGGTTTCTTTATAGCGACCATGGCGAAAGGGAAACCCAAAATGCTCACCGCGAGTTGATATGCGATTCACCTCACATGGCGGTACATCGTCTCCCATCCAGTCGCGGCCATTATCGGTAAACCATAACTCGCGGGATTCTGGGTGCCAAGCGAAGCCAACGCTGTTACGTACCCCTTTTGCCAAAATCTCATATTTCAGCTGACCACGATTAAGCGCCTCAACATCTAAGGATAAGATGGTACCAAACGGCGCCTGCCCAGATTCAGGGTACACCAGACACACATTACATGGCGCGCCTACAGGCACCACTAGATCACCATTAACAGGGTCAAAATCGATGAATTTCCAGCCATGATGAGACGCATCCGGCAGCTCATCATTTAAACGCTGCCATTGCCTATTATTCGTAATCACCTGTTCTTGCGCTTGCGGTAAGCGATAGAGGGTATTCACCGCCGCCACGTATAAATCACCATTACTGCGCAGTGCTAAACCTGAGGGCATAGTTAAGTCACGGGCGATCACCTCGACACGACCATTGGGTAAAACGGCATGCACTTTCCCCAACGCCCGCGAGCCCACAAACAAGGTGCCATTTGTACTCAAAGCCATTTGCCGCGCATTAGGCACTTGCGCCCATTGGCTTAGGGTAAAACCATCGGCCACTTCAACTTCTGCTGCAAAGCTTGTGACACCCAGAGTGGCAATGATAAAGCACAAAAGACGGTATTGGATTTTTCGTATTATATGATTACGTTTCATAGATCACCCTGCATCCATTCTCTACCTTTAAACGTACAAGTGCTCACTGCTAAACTCAAGTAATAACCAGATGATTCAAGTGCAATATGAACAGCCAAAGCCAACTTTTCTCGCGCTACATTAAAACGCTACCACCAGGTGAATTAACCTGGATTGGGGTACGCCCTGAACGCAGAGCCAACATGCAAAGCCTCGAGCAGGTAACCGCGGTTGAAGAACTGGGTTTACGGGGTGATCACAGAATGCAAAAAACACCAGGCTCCGGACGACAAGTCACCATCATTAGTGAAGAATTTATCCAACAGATTAGTCATTATCTGGGCGGTAAAGATGTCCCTGCAAATTTACTGCGCCGTAACCTTGTTGTGAAAAACATTAATTTGAATGCTCTGCGTTATCAAAACTTTCAGATTGGGGATGCCATATTTCAAGCCGGTGCGCTATGCCACCCGTGTTCTCGCATGGAGCAAATCTTAGGTAAAGGAGCTATTGCCGCCATGATGGGATACGGAGGTTTATGTTGCAAAGTGGTTCGCAGTGGTGAAATCCATGTAGGAGATAGCGTTGAATTGATTACGCCACAGCAAAGTTTATTTTAAACAGAAATTATGAAGTTTTATGAGCGCACTGCCTGAATACATTATCAACTGCCCATATTGCAATGAAAGCAATGAAATTTTAATTGAGCCCTGTGATGGGCAAGTACAAGACTATATTGAGGATTGTCAGATTTGCTGTCGCCCTATTCACCTGATTATTACTTCGCATAATCATGATATTTATGTGCAAGTAAAATCCGAAGATGAAACCTAGTTAGACTGTGTTTCGGCAGAATTAGAAAAATTCACTAATGCCGGCCAGTCTTCAGCCCAAGTTGAATGGGTATCTTCACCCCAGCTTGCCAATGACTGTGATAAAAACTCCAAAAACACCTTCACCTTAGCTGGTAAATAATCACGTTTTGGATAAATTGCAAAAACGCCACTGTCCGGATGTGGTGGCCGAAAATAAGGATACAAAGAAACCAAGCGCCCACTTTTTAATCCTTCTTTTGCTAAAAAATGTGGCAATTGAGCAATCCCCATACCATCCATGCACATATGAGCCATGGTTTCACCGTCGTCGGTGAGATGCGTACGGGCTAATTCAAAAGGTTGGTACTCTCCAGTTTCATCCGGCAAAAAAATCGGTTGCAGTTGCTGGGTTTCCTTCATACGAAAACCAATCCATTGGTGACCAATAAAATCTTGTGCGTGCTGTGGTGTACCAAATTCCTCTAAATACTCTGGTGATGCGCATGTCATGAAATCCATTGGGCTTAAACACCGAGCAATCAATCGACTGTCTGTAATGTAACCCGTGCGTAATGCAAGATGTATGTCCTGTTCAATGATATCCACATACAAATCATTGATTTCCAATTCAATATTAATCTCAGGATATAACTTACAGAATTCTTTTAAAATTGGGCGTAAGTACAAATGCCCATAACAAACCGCCGAATTGATTCTTAACACCCCTTTTGGTGAATCATTGGATTGCTTCAATTCACTTTCACATTCAGATAGATCTTGCAGGGTTTTACGCACCGTCCGAGCGTATTCTTCGCCAGCAGCCGTAATACGCAGCTGACGTGTTGAGCGCTGAAACAACGTCAAGCCTAACTGCGTTTCCAAACGACTAATGGCCTTGCTGACCGTAGATGGGTCGCTATTACATAATTTGGCCGCCGCAGCAAAGCTGCCGCCGTCACATGTTGCCAAAAAGATTTCTAATGATCTGAGTTTATCCATGGGCTGACTATAACAAGAAACATTCGTGAATAGAATTCATGGCTGTTTGGGCAAACACCCTATTTTTAAATTTTAAGAACACCCTATGATCAATGGGTCACGTCAATTTTTAGATTTTTAACGCTGAAACATAGGATGGACCAATGACACGCTTCTTATTCAACAAAATGCTAGTCTCCATGCAAGATCGATACGATTACGACGTGGGCTATATGCAAACCATGCTGCAAACAGATATGAAAGCTTTTTTAAAGTTTATGGGTTTTCAAATCATGTCCGCCCATAAAGGGAATTTACCCACAGAGGTGCTATTTGCGACTCGACTGCGTGCCATATTATGGGACGATTGTGGCCCTTGCACACAATTGGTCGTGAATATGGCACTTGAATCCAAGGTGGATTCGGGATTAATACAAGCCATCATTCAAAATCAATTAGATTCTTTATCAGATGACATTACTGTGGTCATACGTTTTACCGAATTAGTGCTGGCGCACAACCCTGAAGCCGATGAACTAAGAGAAGAGATCATCAAGCGCTGGGGTAAAACGGGTTTAATCGCCATTGGTTTAAACATTAGCGCCTCCCGTGTCTATCCAACTCTAAAATACGCCTTGGGTTATGGCAAAGCATGCAGTCGCATCAAGGTGGAAGAGAAACTAGTCTCTCCTAATGAAAAGGTTTTTACCTAGATCAGCACTTTGAGTGCAAAGTTAAACTTATAGCAATACCGACATGGATTATCCAACCATGCCGGTATTGTTTAAGTTACACATTAATAGTTGATATGAATCGTTTAAGTTCACTCACACTGCGTATCACAATAAGTTGCTTACCTGTAGCTATGCCTTGAAGCTTTTCTAGAAAGTCGTGATTCCAAAATTTAGGGCACAAACGTAATGTTTGTATACTCTGCCAGGTTCCCTTGAATAGAGAACTACCTTCAGGCCAACCTTCCGGTTTAACAAACCAACCTTTTAGAAAACGCTTAATCACAAACCAATAACTCACTGGATAGGGAAAGTCGATATAAATAAGCGTATCGGCGCTTTCTAGGCGTTGAAAGAACGCCCCCATAGGACCAAAGCCATCAATGATCCACGCATCTGACGTTATAATCTTATTATGCGCCTGATCAAATATCTCCCTCGCTACTAAATCACCATTAGCTTGATACACAATGGCGTCCAATGGATATAAAGGTAATCCAATTGCACCTGCTAGCTGCTTACTCAGGGTTGACTTCCCGCTGCCGGGTTTTCCAAATATCGCTACTTTTCTCATACTGCCTCCTTTTTCTAAATACCCATGAGACAGAAATAAAAAAAACCGCCTATGGGCGGGTTTTCATTCGAGCAATCGCAAACCCACCATTCCTATGGAATGATGATAATTAGTGTTGCTTGAGCTTTAAGATTTGTATTCATATTTTCATGTTTATAAAAAAGACACATTTTGTCAATTACAATTTACAACCATGCTAAGTGAAGCCATGTTGATAAAGACTTAATGGATACCTGATACGATTGTTAATAACACTCGCTCTTGATTATGACTGGTATGCCCAAAACGCATACTTTTAAGTAACATCTCTAACTGTAATCGAGTGGGTTTATCTTCAATACCTTTAATATTGAGATCAATCACACGACCATCATTAGCTAATGCAAATGAGAATTGTGTTTTAACTGTTTTTTTGCTTTTCGCGTCAACGACATAACTGAGCTTAGAGTAAAATTCTCTAGACTGACTATTCCAACAAGGATAAAAACTCATAGGTTTTCTTGGATTTTGCTTAGAGCAATTACTGATGTCACCGCGAGGAGATCCAACATCAAAATTTGCTGTAATTTGCGTCTGATGATATATCTCTGTTTTCTTGAAATTCATTGATTCAGATACGACTTCATCCATATCATCCAGTCCCAGATATGAAAGTTCCGCATAGGAATAGATTGCAATAAACGTGAGTAGAACAGCTAATATTTTGGGTTTCATTTTACGCTCCTTGTAAAATCGAGCCCAATCATATCAGCTATAATAGGTTAAAATCACTCATGCTTTTATACTAGATAAGTTGATTCGCCTGTAAAAGACTGGATCAAGCCAATTCAATAATCGCATCGGTCACATGCAATAATTCCTGACTCAAGTCTTCTCCTAATTGACTGGCCAGAATAGTTTGTGCTTTCTTCCATGCTTTGCGAGCATCTTGAAACAGTACCTTACCTTCATCCGTTAAAGACACAAGCTTAACCCTGCCATCATCAGGACTGGGCAGCACTTGAATATAGCCATCACGAATTAAAGGTTTAAGATTACGCGTCATACTGGTTTGCTGTAGCACCAATATTTCTTGAAGATTCTTTTGCGAGGTACTTTTCAAATACCAAAGAGAGCGAAAAATAGAAAACTGCGTCACAGTAATACCCATCTCACGCAAAAACCCGTCGTAGTGACTGGTTAATATTCGACTAGCCTGACGCATTTTCAGGTTAAAACACGGCGTGATATTCACAGCATCGCTTGCCACAGGCATCTCCCGTAAAAATTAAAACAGAGAACAGAGTAGCCCATACGCACTTACATGTATATACATTATAGATCAAGTATAATGGCACTCTGTAAATAGACAATCGAATTGATCAATGAATTAAGTATCAGCTAAAAATTAATTGTTATAGAAAAGATAACTATAGAAATTGATGGAATAAGTGATGAGCCACGTCCATCACAATACCGTGACGTTGTGCCAAGCGCTCATGATCTTTGTCATAACCGCCACCAATGACCGTGGCCACTGGAATATGACGAGATAGACAAGTCGAGATAACCAATTCATCCCGCTTAGCTACGCCAGCCGAAGTCACGTTTAAGTGCCCTAATTCATCAAACTCCCAAATATCAGCCCCAGCATCGTACAGTACAATATCGGGTTGCAGTTCATCAAGTAAACTATTTAGAGTTTGGCGTACGATACTAAGATATTCATCGTCTTTGAGAAATCGATCTAAACCAACGTCAAGATCACTGGCATGTTTACGAAACGGAAAGTTTTTTTCACAATGAATAGAACAAGTATATGCCCTTGGCTCATTATTCAAGATGGCTGCGGTACCATCACCTTGGTGTACATCACAATCAAATATTAAAACCGTTTGAGCCTCTGCACTGTTTAGCAGTGTTTGTGCGGTATAGGCTAAATCGTTCACCAAGCAAAATCCCGAACCAAAATCATAATGAGCATGATGGGTTCCACCGGCTAAATGACAGGCCAGTCCATTTTCTAAAGCTAATCGAGCGGCCAACAAGGTACCGTTAGGCGCGGTAAACGTTCGCTCGACCAAGCCTTCACTCCATGGCAATCCAATACGACGCCAAGCCTTTGGATCCATTGTATTGGTGGCCAATTCGGTTAAATATTGTTTGCTGTGAACAATAGACAAATCTTGGATGCTTGCTTTTTCAGGTGAAAACAAATTAGATGAGTCTGCTGAAATGAAGCCTTGTGTACGCACATAATCGTACAAGCGCACAAACTTACTCATAACAAAGCGATGATTTTCAGGAAACGGATAAGAATAATTTTCGTGGTAAACAATAGGAAGCATAAATCAATGCATGCTGCCACGCATGAAAGACTTCATTTTTTGCTTATTTAAGCCTTCATTAAACAAACGCAAAAGTTCTTCACCTTTCTCATTTTTTTGAAAGCAGAGATATAAATTTTTCCTATCTAGTAAATTGTCATTCATCTCGATCTGATCTTTTAGATAAGCCAATTGAGGCTCATGACTTAACCAATATTCAAGTACGTATTTATCTATTACAATTGCTGACACACGTTTCGCGCCTAGTTTTTTGATATTTTCTACGTCACTAATGGCTTCATCCACTTTTATATTGCCCTTGGCTACTCGTAAATCAAAGTCTGGACTATTCACATAATCTCGTACCACACCCACTCGTTCTAATTTGGCGATATCATCAAGGTTACGCCATTCAATAGGAGATGATTTCAACTGAGCAAAACCCAAAGGACTAAAGCCAATGGACTCGGAAAATAAACACTTCTTCTGCAAATTCACATCATAATATTCAGGGAAATATCCCACAAAACCACTTTTTTCGTCTAAGCCCAAGTTCACAGCCCTTGCCCACGGGTAAAACACGGTTTGCAATTCATATCCCATGGTTGCAAACACCTGTCTCGCCGTTTCTATGGTTTTACCCTGCTGAGGTAAATTCTTTCCCGTATATGGCGGCCACTCTAAACTTGTCATGGACACGATTTTATCCTGCCCGTAGCTTAGCGTTACTACCATCAATGTGAGAATTAACGTACTCACTGCTTTTAACATATCACACCATTTTTGCGATAAGCCCACTTGCTTAACTTGCACTAAAATAAGCTTTTCAGCTTCTCTTTTGCTTTTTTCTCAAGTTCTTTTTGTTTACGATCCGCTTCTGCTTTTGCCTTTGCTTTCTCAGCATCTTGCTTAGCTTTAGCTTCCGCTTTTAATTGATCCTCATAACTGGATAACTCAGATTTACCCAGTTTCTCTAATGCCTTACTTTTGCTAGACAGACTGCCTTCTGATAGATTCAACTGTTTAAGCTGGCTTTCATAATCACCAGCATAACTCATCAATTTATCGTTAAGTTTGGCTTTTAGTTTATTCTCTAACTCTCTCTGTTTTTGAGCCAAACGCTCATCAAAAGCAGCACTTAATTGAGCATCCAAATCACTACTAATATTCACACTAGGTTTGGTCAATTCGCCTTTGGCTTTTGCATTTACCGTAAACGTCGGAATGGTTTTCAATGCGGCCACCATTTCTTTTGCCAATACGGTTCGATCTTTACTGCTAAATTGCGACTGATTAAATACGGCTTCACTGTTCAACTTCAATTGGCCGGATTGCACAAGTGCTTGCCCTTGAATATCAACGAGACCACGATCTAACCTCAACCCTGCCAACCCCAACTTGACCTTTTTCAGCTGCCAATCATCCACATTAAACGTGAACTGATCTTTCCCTGGAGTTTGTCTATGATCCAAAACACCATCAATGGTTAGTGATGCGATATCTTTTAAGTTTTGACCTGTGGCTCTTACAACGGTTGGTCGGTTAATGACCTCCTGTTGATGGGTAATATCCACGACTTTTACGGCTACATCTCCAGAAGAAACCGTTTGCTCTCCCATCTTAGGCAAAGCCAAAGTAAAGTTCATCGTCTTTACCCAGAAATCGGGTTGTGGTCGATCCGTTGGAAAATGAATGAAGCGACCTTCTAAGCGCTTTTCTTTCAGTTCTTGTTTAGCCGCTTTGGCTTCTTCATCCACCAGTAATGGACGTACTTTTTCATAATATTCTAATGCAGTTGTTGCATAACCGCCGGCATCGTCACCGAACAGCAATGCTGTTACATTGCTGGCACCGGCACCATCCAATGTGTACTTACTTTTAATATTGGCAATATCTTCTTTTGGCGCAGCTTTCAGCTCAGTTAGTTTCTGTTTTAAGTCAGATTTGCCTGTTTTAACCGCACTCTTGGCATCAGCAATGGCTTGTTTATCTTTTTTCCATTGCGCTTTTAAATCGTCCAATGCTTTTTTGCGTTGCTTAAAATCATCCAAACTCTTGAACTTACCTTTCATGATGGTATTAAGGCGAGCTTCATACTCTTTTATGGACTGATCCGTTGGTAGATTATTCATAGCCGTCTCAATATTCTGAGTATGGTTCTCATAGGCTTGCTTTAATGCTTCTCCGCGGGATTCTGTTAACAAAGCTTCCCTCTCTAAAATTTCATCTGCGCTAGGTAAGGTTTGTGATTTAGGCTCAGCTGTTTCGGATTTACTTTTTTCAGAAGTCTGATCTTGGCTATCCGCTGATACATCGTTTTTCTTTTCGACTTTGGCTAGCGCACCAGATGATTGACGCTGCGTACCTGTGGCCATCCCTTCTAATCGCACATCAGGAATAATGGCTTTACCTAATAACAAAGGAAACGGTTCAATATTTGCCACTGCCTGATCAAAGCTGAATATATTTTCCATGGGTTTATCTTTATCCGTTAACTGCACACCTTTCACAGTTACCGTTAAAGGATTAAGGCCGTAACGCACCTCATCCACATCCACTTTTGCACCTAATGCATCGCTACCAAAACTTTCAATCGCCAACTTGGTTAACGGACCAGCAGCAAACAGCCAAAAACAAACAATTAAAGTGGCAATGACAATGAAGCCAATTAACCCTGACCAACGAATCCATTTTGTCATGTTAGGCTCCTAATCTTTCGTAGGCTTGATAGAACTTACTGGCTTTTAAGAATTTCACTATTTTAAGTTTTTCAAACCAGGCCATGAGTTTGGTGCGATACAGTTTGATAAGCACAGTAAATAAAATCCACACAGGAATGAATAAGATGCAGGCTAATACCACTGAGCCTAACAGCAAGGTGTGGTTGAATTTAAACGCACGCCACATATCACTTTGATAAAGCTCGGTCCAAAAGGCTTGTAACTCAGCATGCTGTAATAGAAATTCCCCTAGCTGAATTGAGAACGGGTCTGTAATAAACGCAATCAAAGCAAAAACAGCGCTCGCTAAGAAGAAGCCGCTTAAATTCACGCGGATAATGCACACTAAAAATAAAATTATGAGGTTGTGTAAACTGAAAAATGGAGTGAGTCCGACGAATAACGCAAACGCAAAACCCAGTGCTATTTGCGCGGGAGACGCATCGCTATTCAATACTTTGAGTAACTTTGCAAGCATGGCAAGCATGTGATGTTCCTTATTATGGTTCTGAGCCGCGCTCAGTCTATCGTTTAAGCCAAATAGAATAAACTCGCGGTGTGAGTAATTATGCAGATTTACTATTCAGTTTAGATAAAAATTGGCTAATGTCTTGAAATACCGGATTTAACAAGCGCCCATAAATCGATAATCCCCCCACTAAGTGGCGATGATTTACCCCTTCATAAGTAATGTGTTCGCAAGGAACCTGTTGATAGTTGAGCATGCGCATAAAGCGCTCGGAATGATAGGGCCCCACAGTCACATCCCCCAGCCCATGAATTAAACACATATCCGGCATGCCCGTATGGGCAAAATTGATCGGATTGGCTTCATGGGCATTATGCTCATGACCCAAATCCACTTGCTGCTCTGCAATATCATGCAATTCGATACCATCAAACTTACCCACCACTAATGGGTCATCTAAAGGTAAATCATAAGGACCGGCTAAACCAATACAGGCTTTGACGTTAATGATTTGCGCGCATTTAGCCAAATAACGCGTATCACTGGCTAGCATGGCCGCGGTATGGGCTCCGGCACTATGGCCAATCAGAATAATGCTCAAAGGGTCAGATGTTTCAATGCCTTGCAGGCTAAGATGCTGGGGTAAACTGGCAATGGCTTGAGCCACATCTTCAATAAAATGCGGAAAACGAACCTGTGGATACAATCGATAGTTGGGTACCACGGAGACATAGCCTAATTCGGCTAAAGCTAAGCCGGCAAATTGATATTCATTCTTGTGCCCCGTATCCCAAGCACCACCATGAATGAACACCAATACATCCGAGTGTCGTATGTGTTTCGGAACATAAAGATCCAAGGTATGACGTGCATCCTGAGCATAAGGTAAGTCTTTTACACGCTTACAATGAAATCGCGGTGCGAGGTAATTCATGATCCATAAGGGTCTAAACATCAGCACCCCAATAATGATACCTAACACAATCAAGCTGGCTATAACCCAAAACATATTCATTGTCCTTCTTGCTGAGCGGCGTGTAACGCTTGCCACATCAACCCAACCAAAATGTCGATCTTAGCATTACTCAATTGGCGGTAATCAAAGTAAGGGCACACCAACACATTATCTTGTTTATAAAATGCAAATTCTCCATGGGTATCCGCCACGGTATTAGGTGGCGCACATGGAAAACCCAATTGCTCGGCATAGCCCTTACCCATGATGATATTAATAGAACGTCCATCTAAGCATTCTTTTGCCACAGGCGCAGAGAATCGCAATTGCACGCACGAGCCTTGCTGTAACAAAACAGCATCCCGATACGACTGCCAAGTTGCATGAGGCTCCCATGTGGACAACAAGGCATTTAATCTTGTGTCGTTTGTTTTTATCTGTGGCGCCTGTTCCAAAAAGGCGTGCATTAGCTTGGCGTACACATTGAAAATCTTACGCCAATGATTACCCGTATGCTGGGCAATAGAATAAACCTCTCCCGCTTGCAAAGGTAATGGCTCGGCCAGTTGATCATACGGCGCCATAGGCGGACGATTCGCAAGGTAAACCCGCACAGTAATTGCTGAAGATAGGATGCTGTCATCCCCTAAACCCGACCACATAAGTCATCCTTAATCACTTGATTAACAAGGGTTTTTAATCGTTAAGATTAAAATATATTACCTTACTGCCCTGCAACTTACCTTAAAATACGCGGCTCGATGTCCTTTGGTGCCAATTATGATCATCACCCCGGATTTTGGTACCCAATCCACTTCCATCTATGAAAAGATCGAACAAGACCTAGTGAACAGCGGTATCAGCATTACCCATGATGCCTTACCCATGAGCACCATTGCGCCACTATTAGCCCGCATAGCTTCCCTGCCGGATCATGAATTCAACGAAGCTGGTACTGGTCGCAAACAAGATCATCAAATTAACCAGTTTGTACGCCGCGACCAAATTCACTGGCTAGACAGCCAACACCCAGATGAAAGCTTGTGGTTACAATGGATGACAGGCTTACAGACTCACTTGAATCGCACCCTTATGCTTGGGCTATTTAGCTATGAAAGCCATTTCGCTCAATACAAGCCCGGTGCTTTTTATAAAAAACACCTAGATGCGTTTAAAGGCCAGGCCAATCGTCGACTCAGCACAGTTCTGTATTTAAACCCCAACTGGCAGCCACAATACGGTGGCGAACTCGTGGTATATGAGCCTGAAAATGAACAGCAAGAATTACTACGTGTCACGCCAAGCTTCGGCACCCTAGTGGTGTTCTTAAGCGAAGACTTCCCTCACGAAGTGTTGCCCGCTGAACAACTCAGGTACAGCATCGCTGGCTGGTATCGCGTCAATAACAGTATTGGCAATCGCATCGATCCGCCTCGATAAAGACGCCCGTTGGGTTGAGTGGTACTATGTGCTGCTCAATCTAGCGTCTGCTCAATCATGGATAAACACAACCTAGTACAACAAATCCTTCGACAACTTGAAGAGGCTTTGGATCATGCTCTTGCAGCCGCCGAAGAAGCTCACAAAGGGGCGACACACGAACAAAGTAAAGCCGAAACCCAATATGACACGCTCGGTTTAGAGCACGCCTATTTGGCAGAAGGACAGGCCCGCCGCATTCAAGAACTGCAAGATAGCATTACTCAATTACATCATTTTCAGCCGGCCACGTTCACACAAGACGATCCCATTTATTTAGGGGCATTAGTTACAATACAGAGTCTCGCCACGGCCTCTCAAACGCTTACCGTATTTCTAGCCCCCTGCGCAGGAGGCCTGAAAGTCAATTGGCAAGAACAAAGTATCCAAGTGATTTCCCCTACCAGTCCCATTACCCAAGCGTTATTGGGTTTATATTGCGACGATGATTGCCAACTGGAAAACGGTTTGAAGTACAACATCACCCACGTGGAATAAGTGACGTCATTCGTCTCATTTATAGTCTTGCCTTAAGTTCATTTATGCTTTGAACAATCTTGAGTTTTTGTTTCAGCTGCATGGCTTTTGTTCTCAGCATCGACTTGCTACAGTGCTTACACTTAACAATAACAATAAGCCGAGGTCGCGATGACATCTCCCCAATACGACATTGTTCTATTTGGCGCCAGCAGTTTCGTTGGTGACATACTCACAGGTTACATGATGGCACAGTATCCCCCTGGCAGTGACGTAAAGTGGGCCGTGGCTGGGCGCAGTGCAAATAAACTCACAGCCACCAAGCAAAAACACGGTGCCCATGATATTCCACAAATCATTGCCGATGCCGCGAACACACAACAACTGAATGACATGGTGAAGCAAACCCGTGTCGTAGTTTCAACGGTTGGTCCTTATGCGTTATATGGCGAACCATTAGTCAAAGCATGCGTTGAAAGTGGTGTGGATTACTGTGATTTGACCGGCGAAGTGCAGTGGTACAAACGCATGGTGGATAAGTATGAAACTCAAGCAAAACAAAGCGGTGCACGCATTGTGCATTGCAGCGGATTTGATTCCATCCCATCGGATTTAGGCGTGTACTTTTTACAACAACAAGCTCAAGCCAAGTTCGGCAAAATGTGCAACCTGGTAAAACAGCGCGTTGCTCGTCTTAAAGGCGGCGCCAGTGGCGGCACCGTAGCCAGCATGGTCAACATCGCCAAAGAAGCGGCGAAAGATCCTAGTTTGCGTAAAGAACTACAAAATCCTTACAGTATTTGTCCTGCTAACCATGGCTTTAAACGTCGCCAAGAAAATATTGGTGGTGCTGTTTATGATGAAGATTTCGAGCAATGGGCTGGCCCATTTGTTATGGCTGCCGTTAATACTCGCGTAGTGCATCGCAGTAATGCGTTATTGAATAATGCCTACGGCGAAGACTTTGCTTACAGCGAAGCCATGCTGATGGGCAAAGGCGGTAAAGGCAAAACTCGCGCACGCAATATGGGCTGGGGTCTTAACATATTTATGCTGTTAGCTGCACTCGGTCCATCACGCTGGATTTTAGAAAGATTCTTTTTACCTAAGCCAGGTGAAGGCCCAACCCCAGAAGAGCAACTTAAAGGGAATTTTGATTATCGCTTTGTGGGTAAAACCGATGATGGCCAAGTCATCAAGGTGAAAGTCACAGGGGATCGCGATCCGGGTTATGGCAGCACAGCTAAAATGTTAGGCCAAGCTGCTGTGTGTTTAGCCAACATTAAAAAAGAAGACAAACCCGGTGGTTTCTGGACGCCTGCCACAATTTATCAAGACGATCTCATTCAACGTCTACAAGATAAGAGTGGTTTAACCTTCGAAGTAATGAATTGATCTTTTCACCGCCACTTTTATTTTATTAAAGTGGCGGTTCCTTGTGTTTTTACTATCCCTTAATTGCAATCAGCGCAAATCCATAACAGTGTTTTTCACGATCAATCCGTGTGAAATCACCTCACTACGATATACTCTGCTTTCATACTTACCGTTTTGACTTATGTATTATTTCGCGATTACTTTGCTGCTTATCTGTTCAATTGGATTAGCTGATGAAACAGAATTCGCCGTACCTAAATCCATGGCATTAGGAGTGCATTACCTTTCGATTGATGCTGCTTCCATTGAACAAAGCCAATACGACGTGGAAATAGACCAAACTCGGATAAAGTTACCCATAGGTAAATACACACTTCTCGACAATACATTTGTGCCTCAGATTGCAGTAGAAGAAACTGTTTTTAAAGTGGCCTCCCCCGAAATTGACGGTCGTGCTGAAATGTACAGCATCAAAACCCCTTTTATGTTTATTGAAAAGTATGACGATCACTGGACTAGGATTTTAAATATCACCCCCAGTTGGCATACAGACCTTAAGGCAAGAGACGAAGAATCTTATTCGCTCATGGGGCTATTACTGTGGCGCTACGGCGATAATGCCTCACCTCACAGCTATACCTTTGGTGTGGGTGTGAACCGTTTATTTGGGGAATATAAACCGGTCCCCATGATCGCCTATAGCTACCAAACTTCTCCCTATACGCGATACGATTTGGGCTTTCCCGTGACAAAAGTGGAACATCGTTTTCACCAACAATGGACGTGGTTTTCAGCCATTGGCCCCATGGGGGGTAATTGGCGTTACGAGGAAAGCATCAGAAATACTCGCGTTAATCTTTCTTACAAAAGCTGGATCGCCACGCTCGGAATTCGTCGCCAGCTAAAAGACAACATCTGGCTCACATTCGAATTGGGGCAAAGTTTTGCCCGATCCTTAGATTTTAATAGCGATAATTTCGCGAGCAAAGAAGCCGATATTGATGACGCTTCTATGTTTAAACTCAGTTTGGGCTTACACCCTTAAGCACATGTCTCCCACTTGCCTGCTTCGTTCAGCGTGGTATGGTGCAGAAACGAGGCTAAGAAAAAGATTATTATGACAGACAATGTGATTCACCAACGTATTGAGGAAGCCCTAAAGGCTATTATTCCATTTGCCCTGCAGGCGGATGAAATCCTCGATGGTCTTTCCCAGGAAAACAAAGGGAAATTCAAAGCCATATTCCCAGAAGATAGTCCATTTAAAACCAGCGGTAACCGCTTTTTGCCCTACATGGAAGAACTGGACGCCGACTATAAAAGCCTACCTGAGATGCAAGATCCTGTATTTGAAACTCTTTTGACGGATCTTGTGAAGAAAATGGAAGCCATTCAACATGTACTGCAAGCATTCCATAGCCTTAGGGACTATGACGATGAAGATGAAAATCCCAATCGTCCATTGAATAGTTAATTTCCCCAATAAAAAAGGGTAAGCACGCTTACCCTTTTTTATTTATGCCGATTTCACTCAATATCACGACTCACTTAACGCCACCTGCGAATATCGTTGATGAAATTCATCCACTGTAATTAATCGTCCGCTGGCCTCATCCCATAAAATATATTTAAATGACTTAACAATATCTTTTAAACGAATCCGCGGTACACTTTCAAATAAATGGGCATATTCTTCATGACACTCACGCAATTTATAATTTGGGATACGTGCAGATAAATGATGCACATGATGATAACCAATATCCGCTGTAAACCAGTGTAATATACGTGGTAAATCAAAATAACTGGTGCCTTCAATTGCAGCGGTATTGTAATCCCAGTCGGCATCTCCTACAGCGTAGGAATCTTCAAAATTATGCTGAACCGTAAATAATATGATTCCTAAAGCGCCAGCAAGTGATAACGCAATTAAGTACACCGTCATAAATGGTGCGATACCAAAATAAGCACAACCAAAAACAATCAAACTAAGCAGCACAACATTGTTGGCGGCCATATGGCGATATTCTTTCCAATCTGCCCAGTATTTGGTTTCGAATGTCTGCATGGCTTTAAAAAAACCTTGTGATGGATTTTTTAATTTCGATTTAATTGCAAACCATACACACTGGATCGAACCTTTAATCCACGTGAATCTCGGCGTAAATATGAAATACATAAAGCCTGCAAACGGCGCCAATAAAATATTACGGCTATTTTCATAGGATTTTTGCTTCTTTTCAGACAAGGCAGAAAACTCTTCACTGGAAAGCACAGCTAATGGGCCACGGTATTTATTCCAATTGCCATTGGTAGCATGGTGGTAAGCATGATGTTTTGACCACACATATTCAGGCACGCCACACAACACCCCCATAATGAAACCTGCTATGCGATTACCAAATGGCTTTTCAAATAAGCAACCATGGCCCGCATCATGCATCATCATGAAGACACGCATAATAAATAAAATTAAAACCGCAATAAGAAACAAAGACAGCCAGATGGAAACATCTAAACTCACAACAGCAAGATAAAATAATGCGAAGTAAGGCACGATCGTGGATAGGACTTGATACAAAGCAAAACCATTATGGCGAATGGCGTACTTGGTAATCAGAGCTTGTTTTTCTTGTTTTAAGCGCTCAGTGGCATTCATAGTAATAACCTAGATCTACAGGTAAGTCAGAATTTATGCTTAATGAGCATACACCAAATTCTCAAGATAACCTGCTAATTGCTAGGATATTGGCAGCTTTGCACCTATTCCAAGGTTTTTAAAACAAAATGAAAAACAAACAATTAAAATAATTAAGTGTTGTTCCAATAGTGGTTCAAAGTGCCCTAATTTAAAACAGGGTAGTAAATATCCCCCCAGTCATCCGCACCGGCTTCTAACAGAATCTCAATCATTATTGGCACCAGTGTGGCTAATAGTTGGGCACCATCAAACACTTGCTCTCGATTCACCTGACTACCATAGGTGGCGCCGCCATGAATCAGCTGATTACGCAGCACAAATAAACGATCCAGCACTATGGTTAAAAGCTCAGGAACATTTTGTCGACTTAAGTGATTCAGTGCAGACACACTTAACTGATCAAACCCTTCTCGCCATGCATCGCTGGTGACATCTTCGCGTTTGGCTTGCCAAAATCCGGCGTAAACATAAGGATTTTTTATTAATGCCTTTACAGGCCCAGAATAGGTTTGCCATAGACAGGCATAAATTTGTTTGTCTTTATCGTGTTTAACCAATTTCTCGATAAAGCCTTGAAATGCGAAACGCTCTGCAAGGGATTCACTGCCCCCTTGATCCACCGCATAACAAGCATTGAATGCAATCCATAAACTAATGAGTTGTAAATCTCTATCTTCGGTTTGTGCAGCTGCACATTTCAGCCAACTAATGGCTCGATGCAAACGGGTGTTATGAGTATCGGTGAATTGATCACGTTTTAGTTTAAGTTGCTGTTTGAGTCGATCATGCTGAGCTTGAAGAGTCATGCCAAGACCTTTAATTATTATTCTTTTGACAACCAAAGAAGACAGAAGTCTATTTATACTTACTATTTTAAATACCAGCTAAAATTTTCTCCGGCATTTCAAATAATCTCTTACCATTCGAAACGTTAGCTGCGCTGATAGAGAAATTAAAGAAATGATTTAGGTAATGCGTTTACTAATCATAGATAACGCAACCTAAATCATTTTTCACAAAGCTAAATTGAGCGAGCTCTTAATTAATGGTGATGACCGCCAACACCATGTACATGCCCATGAGCCAATTCTTCCGCTTCAGCATCGCGTACTTCTTCGATGTTAATATCAAAGGTAATGGTCATTCCGGCCAATGGGTGGTTTGTATCCACATCCACATTAAACTTACCCACTTTTACTATGGTCACATCACGCATACCTTGATCGGTATTCACTTTTACTGCTTGGCCTTTTTGTAACTTACCTTTAGTAGCCAAGTGCTTAATTGGAATACGCTGCACACCAGCTTCATTACGCTCACCATAAGCCTGCTCAGGTGCTAGCGTCACTTGAAACGCATCACCCTGATTCTTGCCTTCAAATTCGGCTTCAAGAGCTGGCAAAATATTATTATGGCCATGCAAGTAAGTCATTGGATGACTGTTGACACTGGTCTCAAACGCTTGGCCATCTTCACCGGTCAAGGTGTAGTGAAAGTAAACGACTTTATCTTTTTCGATACTCATTTTTTCTACCGATTTTCTATTAATAATGAAATATTTTTAACGCTGTATTTGGAAATGCTGCGATTATTAGGTAATACCTTTTCTTTTACTCGCCATGAGAAAAGCGAATACACTACCAAGGAAGTGACTGGCCATTACTATGCCAAAATCCACCGGTATTTTGTAAATTCAATTCGCTAACACGTTCGATAATACCTTTCGCCGCTTGATCCGGCGAAATGTCACCATTGAATCCCACCATACGAGTTTGTACAAATCCAGGGTGAACCACAGCCACGGCAATTCCTTTTGGTTTTAAATCCATGGCAAACGATTTAGTGAACGCATTTAATGCCGCTTTACTCGCGCGATAGCCGTAATAGGCACCACTGGTGTTATCTTCAATACTGCCCATGCGACTCGTGATGTTTACTACCTTTGAACCTTCTGCTATGAAAGGTAAAAGGCCGTGTGTAATTTTAAGTGGCGCTAAAGCATTGATTTCAAACTGTTCACGAATGGTATCCACATCCATGTTGTCCAAGGTTTCATTCTTGAATAAACCCGCATTATTAATCAGGATATCCAATTTGAAATCTGGGCCTTGGGCTAACTCTAATACTTGGGTCACACTGTCCATGGCGTCATCGGCACTCAAATCGATACCACTGATCACTAAATCAGCTAACTCTTCGATCTCTTCTGAGCTTTCACGGCACACAGCAATGACTTCATATTCTTGATCCACATACTGTTGAGCCAAAGACAACCCGATACCGCGATTGGCTCCTGTAATTAATACCACTTTTGACATAAACACCTCGACATTCGATTTACGCGTATTTTACATAGATTAGGCAATTTTACTGCCTTTCCTTATGTTAAACATTATTCCATTTATATCTGATAACCTAAGCAAAACGGCCACATCATAATTAAGACTCCTATGATTGATAAAATCGAGAATCAAGCCTGCCTGCGCAATCAAGAGCCTATCTACCAAGCCCTCAAGCCATGGCTCATATCAGGTGGCTCCCTAGTAGAGCTGGCCAGCGGCACCGGCCAACATGGTGTCTATATAGCCAAGCGCTTACCCAAGCTTGATTGGCAACTCACCGAGCACCCAGACAACCTGCTTTTGTCACAACCCTGGTTTCAAGATGCTGTACTGCCCAACTTAAAACCGCCACAAGCTTTAAATATTGATGACGCCCCTTGGTCATTACCGCTAACGTCATTTGATTTTGCCTACTGTGCCAACCTATTACACTTTGTTTCAACACAAACCGTCAGTCATTTATTTAGCGGCGTCAGTGCTGTTTTAAAACCGAAAGGATTAGTGTTTTGTTACGGACCAATCAACGAAGATGGATACACCAGTGAAGGCAATGCCAGCTTAGATAATTGGCTTAGAACAGAGGTAAACCCGCATGCAGGCATTAAAGAGCTAAACTGGTTGATTGACCAAGCAGAGAACGAAGCCTTAGTTTTCAAACAAAGGCTAAACCTGCCTGCCAATAATGTAATCTTGGTATTTGAGAAAGGTCATCACTAAAAAGTGTTGGCTGCGCCAATGCTTTACAATGTGGATGGTTGTAAAGCATAAAACATCCTTTGTTAGGCGCAGCCAGCTCCTAGTCGACTTTCTAAAAAGGGAGGTAGCAAAACTCCTTTTGCTGCATCCTTTTTTTGGGCAGTGGCCCTGAAGTCTGGGCTTAATCCGTCAAGCTTAACTTAAATATCGGCCTTCAATCTGAAAGCTTTAGGGGCTTTCAGTAAGGAGATATATGACTTTCTGATGGATGATTCATCCAGTCTAAATCAAATTGCTCTCGCCAATACAAACTAGCAAGCGTATCCCCTTCACTGGGGCGATATTCCGCGCTGATATAACCGTGATAATGGCTGTTTTTAATGTCTTCAAAGATACTTTTGAAATTCAGGTTTCCACTTAGAGGCTCACCACGGCCAGGGACATCCGCAAACTGAATGTGGCCAATCTGCTGGGCATGGTGACGCAGGGTTTCATCCACATTACCATCCATGATTTGCATGTGATAAATGTCGTACTGCATCTTCAAATTACTGTGATTCAGTTCTGACATTATATCCAGCATTTGCTCCGTATGATGGATTAAGAATCCTGGCATATCTTGCGTATTTACCGCCTCAAAGGTGGTCAAAATATGATAGCGCGCCATAACAGTGGCTACTTTTTTAAGATTGCTCTTAAAAACCGCTAGATAGTCTTCGCGTTTACTTTCATCTAAACAACGGCCCGCCAACACATTCACCATTTTCACATCTAATGCTTTGGCGTATATGTAAGCTTGTTTGATGGCTTCTTCGAACTCCGCTTCTTTTCCAGGCACACAGGCGAGTCCTTCGCCACCTGTCATTAGATCCGCCGCTGGCACATTAATTAAGCACACTTCAACGCCGGCTTGTTTCTTAGCTTCCACCAAGTCGTGCAAGGTTTCTTCATAAGGGAATTGGATTTCAACGGTTTTGAAGCCCGCATCTTTTGCCGCTTGAAAGCGCTGCAATAAAGGCAATTCAGTAAACAATAAAGACAAGTTAGCCACTAATCGCATAGGTACCTCCTAATCTTGATTTGAGGTGATAGCTTCGTACATGGCGACAAAGGTTGCAGGGTCTTTTTCTGCAAAGCCTTTACTTGCGTGTTGTCGCATCAACTCGGCACCCAGCCCAGCCATAGGGATAGCACTGCCCACGTCTTTCGCCAACACGTTCGCCATGTCTAAATCTTTTAACAAGGTTTTCACATGCCATTTCACTTCTGCAAAATCTTGCACCGCCATGCGCGAACCGGTTAATTGCAAAGGTGTACTGTCCGCAAAGCCACCTTGTAAGGCTTGTGGGATTTTTGCGGTGTCAACGCCCGCGCGTTTCGCCATGGCCATCACCTCAGCCAGCACTAATACGTTACAGCTGACAATCATTTGATTGGCAATCTTGGTGGTTTGTCCTGAACCACTCTCACCCATGTAGGTCACTCTTTGTCCTAGGTTCAGTAAGACTGGCTCTAAGGAATGAACCACCTTTTCTTCACCACCGGCCATCATGGCAAGGGTTCCTGCTTCGGCTCCTGCTACACCACCAGATACCGGGCAATCCACCCAACTCACCTTAAGTTTAGCGCTTTCTATAAATAACTCTTTGGTGGCATCCGGGCTAATGGAGCTAAAATCCACAATCACTTGCCCTGCTCTTAAGTGCGGTAACAGTTGTTGAGCCACCATTTGCACGGCTGGCGTATCCGATACACACAGCATGATGACATCCACCTGTTGCGCTAAGTCCGCAATGGAATGTACTGCTCGCGCTCCAAGTGCCATTAGCGGCGCACATTTATCGGCATTGCGATTCCATACCCACAACTCATGATCCGCTGCGAGTAAACGCTTACACATGGGTAACCCCATTAACCCGATACCAATAAACCCAAGCTTTGCCATGTTACTTGCTCCCAAGATGCTCATATGTGTCTATTCTAACAGGGAGAGCAAAATAATCCGTCAAATAACATGCCCTGATTCGCCAATTAGAAAAGGGTGACCTAAGCTTAAAATCAGCAACAGATTGGATGTCACTATGAATTTTGCAAGCCTTTTCGATCACAGCCAAAACCTACCCAATATTCCTAAAGTGGTTCAAGAATTGATTGATACCTTTAATCAATCTGACTTTGACATGGATGAAATCGCCAAAAAAATCAGCCTAGACCCTGTGCTCACCGCCAAGGTACTTCGCTTAGCCAATTGTGCCCACTATGGTGTCAGCCGCACCATATCCAGCACCACAGATGCTTCTGTGCTGTTAGGGTTTTCAACTTTGCGCACATTGGTTTTGGCATCAGGCATTACCGGTGCGATGCAAAGCCCACCTGGGTTTAATCGTAAGGAATTTTGGCGTGACAATTTTGCGGTAGCTGCTATTGCTCGCTGGCTTGCGCCTTATTGCAAAATCAATGCGGAAACGGCTTTTACCTGTGGCATGTTACACAGCATTGGCGAATTACTCATTGAATTAATCTTGCCGCAAGAGTCCAAAAAGATTCACGCAACCGTGGATGCAGGCGGAAAATTAGCCGAAGTACAAAATGCCATGCTCGGTTATAACTATGCAGAAGTGGGTGCCGAATTAGCTACCCGTTGGAAGTTCCCCGATGAAATTTCCGATGGCATTCGTCATCACTGTGATGAGAATTTGGTGGAATTGGATCAACCCTTAGCGGGTTTAATCCACATTGCACTGTATATTCATAACAGCCATAAAATGGCGTTAAATGCTCGCGAAATCTTAAAAGATTTCCCGCTTGAACTTGCTCGTTCCATTAATATGGATACTGAACAAGCTCTCGCGGATTTAGAATCCACCGATGGGATCGAGTCTGGTATGGATCTATTACTCGAAGATATTTAAAACGTTTTGATTTAATTAAGCCGCCTTCGGGCGGTTCATCCCACCCCAATACCAGCGCACAACCAGCAACAAAGCGATCAATAGCAACGGAATTGCAAGCATGTTCAATGCAAACCACCCATAATTAAACACCATCCAACCTGCACACAACGACATGATGGCCTGAGTTGAGAAAACGCTGACATCATTGAGCGCTTGCGCGGTGAAGCTTTCTTGTTTGTCGTACTGTTGTGCTAATAATGTAGTGCCGCCGATAAATAAGAAATTCCACCCCACACCCAAACACACCAATGCGGACCAATATCCCCAATAACTTTGATCCAATAGTGCAAACGTAATGGCCATTACCATCATGACTAATCCAAACAACAGCATGGTCAATAAATTAAATGTACGAAATAGAAACGGTGCAAACAAAGACGGAATGAACATAGCCATGATGTGGCTTTGAATCACCGTCTTGGTTTCATCCAAGGGGAAACTTTGTATTTCACTCATACTCACTGGCGTTGCTGTCATGATCAAACTCATTACACCAAAGCCCACAGCCGAACAGGCAATGGCTGCAGAAATACCAGGGAGTTGAAGTAATTGCGACCAAGAGCGACCTGCAGGCTCAGACTCATCCACTGCTTGAATGCTCGCAAACGGCATCACACTTAATAGGATTAATAACGCCACATGACACAAAGCCAGTAAGACAAAGCTGCCACTGAATTGCTGCGCCATGAGGTCTTTCCCCATCATGGCGATCTCTGGACCAAACCACGCGGCAAACAAACCACCTAACATGACCACACTGGCCGCAATGGCAATTTTATCACTGCTCACCCACTCTATTGCAGCAAATCGAAATTGCTGCACAAACGCCATGTGTCCACCCAACAAGAAAATACTAAAACACAGACCAAAGAAATTTTCGGTGCGCACACTGTAAAAAGCGAGAATCGATCCAAGAATGGCTACCAAAGTGGCGTATATAAAGCCGCTACGCCGACCAATACGTTTCATGATTAATGCTGCAGGCATACTGGCTAACGCACTTCCCACTACGAGAGCGGCAACTGGCAACGTAGCTAAATCGGATGAGGGCGCGAACAATACACCCAAAAATCCCCCAACAAAAATCACAAGTGGTGCGGTTAGCATACCAAGAGCTTGGGCCAGCATGATCAGCCACACAGGGAAAGGTATCGCAAACACGGGATTCTCCTTATCGTCGGGGGGCGCTTAGTATGACGTGTTTTATGTGAGTCGCAATCCTTGATTATAGTGCTTGTGCTTCACTCCACCATGCTTTTAACAGCGCGTGACTATCATCCGCATCGGCTTGCCATAATTGCTTTTGATATTCACGGTTGATTTCATGCAGTTTATGTTGTTTTTTGTGACCCTTTAATGAAAATAAATCGGCCCATTTTTCCCAGTAGTATTCCTGTTGCAACAACCAATTATCTGCTTCAAGCATGGGCTTATACACAGACTGACAAGGCAAGCTATTTCCTGTCATCCATAACTGCTTTTCACTATCGGTTAATTTAGCAATCATAGATTGTGTGGTTTCACTGGGTCTATGTATCCCTGTGCTATGCATACATACATCCCCGTTAGAGCTGGGGCGTTCCCCTAGTTTATGCTGCTGTAATACTTGTGCAATTTGTGGCACCAAGGCATCGTCAAAATTAAGCTGTGACAATTGCTGAATATTACACTCGCGACGGGATTTTGCTTTTCCTGCCCAAGGCATAAACCAAGTACTGAACACCTCTTGAAAATCGAATGGCTTTTTACCTTTGTATAAACCTAATTCGAAAGCAGTCACTTCTATTTCAGGGCTGCTTAAATCAAAATCTCGGCCTATGGTCAGAGCATTACTAATAGCCACAATCTGCGGCGTTGTTTGATGTACAAATCGCTTGGCCACCCAACACTTGCCTGCGGTTTCTAATTGCCAAACTTCGTTTTGATCCGCCAGTAAAAAACTATTGTCATAAAAAAACGATTTGTTTTGATAACCTGCTGGGCCACCCTGCCCATAGCGCTCAATATAATTGGTAATGACCAACAAGGCATCATACGCCGTTTTGGATTCTTCTAATCCTAAGCGGACCAAATCCATGCCTAATAACGCCTTCTTTTTCCGCTCAATTAATTTTGTGAAAACCGCTTCATTACCAATGCAAACCCCATGTTCGTTCATACCCATTTCTGCACCCCACATCCAATCAGGGCGCGAAATCCATGTGGCAAATGTCGAAGCAGGACGCTGTACAGTGAGATAGGTTAATTGAGATTGAGGAGAAGATTGAGCAGCGTGCCATTCAACCCGTTGCGGTTCTAACGGTTCACGATCAGAGTTTTTAGCAAAATAAGTTTCGCCATTAATTAATAAGGCTAGGGTATCACACATGGGTTGCCCTTAATTTTTATTCTTATGGCAACCAGTGTTCACGGCTTATCTAAAAACTTCAAGGTGCATATATGCCATATACACCTTGATTAAGCCTTAAAATAAATTTTGGATCTCAGCTGTACGCGCCTGAGCTTGCGCAATAGTGCGATCTACAATTTCTTGCACACTCGGTTGATCGTCAATCAAACCTTGAGTTTGACCAATGAATTGCACACCTGTGGTTAAGTCTCCATCCACTGTGGCTGCTTGAATTTTCTCCGTCGCGGCACCAAACAGGCTTAACAAACGAATCTTATCAAATTGCACCACGAGACCTGCTAACACGGTAGCCACTGGCATTTTGGCAATTTTTGCCGCCTTCACACTCAACAAAGCCGCCTTAATAAAACTAATTGGCTTTTTCATGGCTTTAACTGACGCAGGGGTTTTCATTACTCGCGCATACAAACCATCAAAGTTATTGCCATAAATAGTTTGGTTTTCATCGCGTTCAACGACGGCATCCTTGGTAGTTTGATGCAATGGACTTTCTTTACTGGTAGCAAAACGCGATCCCATGGCAATTGCATCGGCACCTAACGCTAAAGCCGCCAACAAACCGCGACCATCGGCAAATCCACCTGTAGCAATCACAGGAATACTCACCTTAGAAGAGATAGCGGGAATCAAAACCAAAGACGTTACATCGCCACCATGGGCAGCGGCTTCATGTCCCGTCACCAGCAACGCATCCGCTCCCATCTTCTCCGCACTCTTCGCGTGTTTCTCTGTCACCACAGTGGCAATCACTTTGCCGCCATACTCATGGGCGGCTTTTACGATCCAATCCCCTTTACCTAGTGAAAAGTTAATCACAGGGACTTTTTCTTCCAATGCCACTTTGGCGTTATCCACAGCACCCGGCATCATTAAAGTGGCACCAATACCAAATGGCTTATCGGTCAAGCTGCGAATTTTAGCGATAGCCGCACGGGTCTCTTCTTTATTCAATGGGCCCGTGGCCAAGATACCAAGACCACCGGCATTACTCACGGCGGCGACTAATTCTGGCGTGCTGATCCAGCTCATACCCGGTAAAAGGATTGGATGTTCAATCCCTAATAATTCTGTAATGGGGGTTTTCATTGGTCTCTCCTCATTTTTCTTGAGTATACCTCTTGATGGCGGTGGAAAAACTGGCTTTAATGAACAAGTTATTAGCAGGAACTGACAATGTTTTTATTTCCCAACACAACGTCGATTTTTTCTATGTCCCTCAAGTGGTGGCTTCTAGTTTAGTAGCTAGGTTCACCATGCCTGGCTGTAAACGCCGGGCATCTCATTACTCTCCGTGTTTTACAGCCTAAATTATTCACAGTTAACCAAGGAGCAGGCTGTGTCATCACAATTTAAACTAGGTTTAAGCTTAGCCTTACTAGCAAGCTTTATGTTTTCGTTAAAACCAATTCTTATTAAAGAGGCCTATGCATTGGGTGCGAATAGCGAAGGCTTGATGGTATTGCGAATGTGGTTCGCCTTCCCATTTTATTTAGCGCTCTTACTATGGCAGTTCAACGGATTGATTCAAAAGAAACGCTATGTCATTTCGGCTATTGCCACGGGCTTTCTTGGGTATTTCTTATCGAGCTATTTAGACCTTTGGGCACTAGAGAGCATCAGCGCTCATGCGGAACGAATCATCTTATATGCTTATCCAAGCTTAGTGGTTTTGATCAAAGCGGCATGGGATAAAAAGATGCCTTCCCCACATGTCCTGGTAGCGGTCACTGTGGTTTATGCGGGATTGATCGTGTTGTTGCCGGGTGAGTTTACCTTGCATGGTTCGTGGTTTGGTTTATTGCTCATGTTGAGCTGCGCCATCACGTTTGCCTTATACGTTTTATTAAGCAAACCCTTGATAGAGCGGTTGGGCGCCGGGTTGTTTACCTCTCTTGCCATGGTGAGTTCGTGCTTGTTTACGCAAATCAATCTTTTGCATACACCGGC
>JABXIK010000137.1 GCA_013373125.1 Gammaproteobacteria bacterium
GATGCGAAAGATGATGTTGAGCGTAGTGGTTTTGAGCGCGCTTATCAGTATATGGGTTTAGAGCCTGGACAAGCTATTACCGATATTGAATTGGATCGTGTGTTTATCGGTTCATGTACGAATAGCCGTATTGAAGATTTACGTGCGGCTGCGGCAGTTGCGAAAGGCAATAAGGTTGCAGATACCATTAAGCAAGCTTTGGTTGTGCCTGGTTCTGGTTTAGTGAAAGAACAGGCTGAGCAAGAAGGTTTGGATAAGATCTTTATTGAAGCGGGCTTTGAATGGCGTGAGCCAGGATGCTCTATGTGTCTAGCGATGAATGCTGACAAATTGGGTAGTGGCGAGCATTGTGCGTCTACCTCGAACCGTAACTTTGAAGGTCGTCAAGGCTACGGTGGCCGCACTCACTTGGTGAGTCCGGCTATGGCTGCGGCAGCGGCGATTGCTGGTCACTTTGTAGATGTTCGTCAGTTTGAGTTGGCCCAGTAAGGAGATATTTAAATGAAACCATTTGTAAAACAAAGCGGTATCGTGGCTCCTATGGATCGCGCCAATATCGATACTGATATGATTATTCCTAAACAGTTTTTGAAATCCATTAAACGCAGTGGCTTTGGTCCAAATTTGTTTGATGAGTTGCGTTATTTGGATGAAGGCAAGCCGGATGCAGATAATTCGGGTCGCCCTTTGAATCCAGATTTCGTTCTGAATCAGCCTCGTTATCAAGGCGCTTCTGTTTTATTGGCTCGTGAAAACTTTGGTTGTGGCTCGTCCCGTGAACACGCGCCTTGGGCTTTAGAGGATTACGGGTTTCGTACCATTATTGCACCAAGTTATGCCGATATTTTCTTTAACAACAGTTTTAAAAATGGCTTGTTGCCAATTATTCTGGATGAAAAAATCGTCGATGAGTTATTTAAAGAAGTGGCGGCTAATGAAGGGTATGAATTAACGGTTGATTTAGAAAATCAGCAAATTCTAAAACCTAATGGCGATACTATTTCTTTTGAAGTGGATTCGTTCCGTAAGCATTGTTTACTAAATGGTTTAGACGATATTGGTTTAACACTTCAAGATGCTGACGATATTAAAGCGTATGAAGCGAAGCGTCGTGAATCATCACCTTGGTTGTTTGATCAGGTTAAGTAATTAAATAGCTAGAGAGCTATTTGAAGAATTGAATATTGGAAATAGAAAGATGACTAAAAAAATTCTTGTTTTACCGGGTGATGGTATTGGCCCAGAAATCGTAACCGAAGCGGTTAAGGTTTTGGAAATTGCAAAAGAAAAATTTAACCTAGATGTTGAATTAGATCATGCCCTTGTGGGTGGTGCTGCTTACGATGAGTTTGGCACACCGCTTCCTGAAGTAACCATGGGCAAGGCGCGTGCTGCGGATGCTATTTTGTTAGGCGCAGTGGGTGGGCCAAAGTGGGACACGTTAGAAGATCGTGAATTGCGTCCAGAGAAAGGCTTGTTAGGTTTACGTTCGGGTCTTGAGTTGTTTGGTAATTTGCGTCCAGCTATTCTTTATCCGCAATTGGCGGATGCTTCCAGCCTAAAGCCAGAGGTGGTTTCAGGTTTGGATATTTTAATTGTACGTGAATTAACAGGCGGTATTTATTTTGGTAAGCCTCGTGGTATTCGCACGTTAGAAAATGGTGAGCGCGAAGGTTATAACACGTATGTGTATAACGAAACGGAGATTCGCCGTATTGCAAAAGTGGCGTTTGAATCTGCGCAGAAACGTAATAAGAAACTGTGCTCTGTCGATAAAGCCAATGTACTTGAAGTGACGGTATTATGGCGTGAGATTATGGAGCAAGAAGCGAAAAACTACCCAGATGTTGAGCTTTCTCATATGTACGTGGATAACGCTGCAATGCAATTGGTGCGTGCGCCAAAACAGTTTGACGTGATGGTTACCGGTAATATGTTTGGCGATATTCTTTCCGATGCGGCAGCAATGCTAACCGGTTCAATCGGCATGTTGCCTTCAGCGTCTTTAGATAAAGACAATAAAGGCATGTATGAGCCTTGTCACGGCAGTGCGCCAGATATCGCAGGCCAAGGGATTGCGAATCCTCTAGCGACCATTTTGTCTGCTTCTATGATGCTGCGTTATAGCTTGGGTGAGGTTGCTGCAGCTGATGCAATCGAGCAGGCGGTAAGTAATGTATTGGATAGGGGCCTCCGTACTGCAGATATTTTCTCTGACGGTATGCAAAAAGTTTCAACAGAGCAAATGGGTGAAGCCGTCGTTGCTGCACTAAAGGAGCTTTAATATGAGTAATGAATTAAAAGTTGGTCTAGTTGGCTGGCGTGGCATGGTTGGTTCTGTGCTTATGCAGCGTATGCAAGAAGAAGGGGATTTTGCTCTTATCAATCCCGTTTTCTTTACAACCTCTCAAAAAGGTTTACCGGCCCCTGATTTCGCAGGCAAAGATGCGGGTGTGTTAGAAGATGCATTTGATGTGGATGCACTTAAAGCACAGGATGTAATTATTACCTGTCAGGGCGGTGATTATACGAAGGAGGTGTATCCAAAACTGCGTGAAGCAGGTTGGGAAGGTTATTGGATTGATGCGGCCTCATCTTTACGTATGAAAGATGATGCCATTATTGTTCTTGACCCTGTAAACCAAAGCGTAATCGAAAATGGGTTGGATTCTGGCGTTAAAACCTACGTGGGTGGTAACTGCACGGTAAGTTTGATGTTAATGGCGCTAGGTGGTCTATTTGAACAAGATTTAGTCGAGTGGATTTCACCAATGACATATCAGGCTGCATCTGGTTCGGGTGCTAAGCATATGCGCGAACTGATCAGTCAAATGGGTGCAGTGCGCGATAATGTAAAAGATCTTTTGGATGATCCAGCGTCGGCCATCTTAGAAATCGACAAAAATACGGCAGATTTCATTCGCTCGGATGCTTATCCATCGGAGCAGTTTGGAGTGCCGTTAGCTGGTAGTTTGATTCCATACATTGATTCTCAACTGGAGTCTGGCCAGTCTCGAGAAGAATGGAAGGCGGAAGTGGAAACCAATAAGATTCTAGGAACCTCAGCTGCGCCAACACCGATTGATGGTATTTGTGTGCGTGTTGGTGCAATGCGTTGTCACTCTCAAGCTTTAACTATTAAGCTTAAGAAGGATTTGCCAGTATCTGAGATTGAATCCATCCTTGCTGCGCATAATGAATGGGTGAAAGTGATCCCAAATGATCGTGAGGCAACTATGCAGGAGCTGACTCCGGCAAAAGTGACAGGGACTTTAAGTGTTCCGGTGGGTCGTATTCGTAAGTTGAATATGGGGCCTGAGTACATCTCTGCCTTTACTGTTGGTGATCAGTTATTGTGGGGGGCGGCTGAACCGCTTCGCCGCATGCTTCGCATCTTACTTGCACGTTAATTGCTCAACCCCTGTGAAATGAAAATTTTCTCAGGGGTTTTCTTCTCGAAACCTGCCAAACGGTCTTCAAAATAGTGGCGAAACGGCCCGCAAACCCTTATAAATATTGATAAATACTTGAAATTACTTAATACTTAGTCGCTTAATGACACAATCATATAAAACGATTGATTAGATGGGGCTAAATTTACCCTGTCGGCCCAAAGTATTAAAAGAATAAGGATACATTGCTATGTTGCGAAAGCTCGCGATTGCAATTGCCGCATCTGGGGCGATGATAAGTGCGACAAACGTTCTTGCCTTAGGCATGGGCGATATTGAGCTGGAATCTGCTTTAAACCAGCCATTAGATGCACGAATCAAGCTCTTGAAGGCAAGTGAGCTGGAAAATTGGGAGATGAAACCCAACTTGGCGTCTTCCGAAGAATTCGAGAAGTCAGGCGTCGAGCATGTATTCTTTTTGAATAATTTACAGTTTGAAATAGAGCGTTCTGGCGAAGAAGTTTATATTCATGTTACGTCTAATCAGCCAGTTGTTGAGCCTTTCCTTAATTTCCTAGTGCAAGTAGATTGGCCGAATGGTCGTCTATTGCGCGAATACACTCTGTTATTAGACCCGCCAGTATTTACCGAAGATCCAGTGGAACCAGTAGTACCTACTCAAAGTGAAGAGTTTGAGGATGATGTTGCGCCTGAGTCAATGGCTCTGCCTGGTACGGCACCAACTTCATCAAAAGAGTCGGCTATGGAAATGCCGGTTGAAAAAATGGTTGAGCCTAAAACGCTTCCAGCTCCAGTGGTGCCAGAAAAAGAGCAAGAAGCGACTTACAAGGTAAGAGCGAATGATACTTTGTGGGAAGTGGCGATTAGAACCCGTGCAGATCGCAGTATTACTCCTCAGCAAGCCATGCTTGCCATACAAGATTTGAATCCAAATGCTTTCATTAATGGCAATATCAATCGCTTGAAAAAGAATCAAGTATTACGAGTGCCAAGTGAAGAGCAGATGCTTTCTCGTAGTTTTGAACAAGCTGTGTCCGAAGTGGCATTGCAAAATCAAGCAATGGCAAAACGTAAAGCGCAACTTGATGCGACACGTAAAGATGCAGCAATTCAGCGTGCAAATAAGCTAGAAGGTGCACAGCTTAAGCTGTTAGCAGGCGGCGAAGCCACGACAGAAAATGAGCGCAGTGCAAGCGGGCAAGTTTCTTCAAAGACGGCTGGCGACCAGTCTAAATTAGAAAAAGAATTGTCTATCACGCTAGAAAATTTAGATAAGACCACTCGTGAAAATCAAGAGTTACGGACACGTTTGGATTCTCTGGAAGAACAAATTAATACCTTGCAGCGTTTGATTAATCTTAAAGATGAGCAAATGGTTGCGCTTCAATCTGGCATGGCTGAGAAGCCAGAGATGAAGAAAGATGACATTGTTCAGGTTGCGGAAGGTGATAAAGGTGCTGTTAAGCCTGCCGAAGATCTGAATTTTGCAGAGAAAAAACCAGAGCCCGTAAAAGAAGCAAAAGATAAAGTTGAAAAACCAGAAGTGAAGAAGCCTAAGTTCACTCCTGTGGAGCCTGTCGAAGAAGAGTTCGATCCCGTTGCATTTGTAATGGAAAACCCGCCTGTGTTGGGCGCGGGTCTTGGTGCCTTGTTGTTAGCGCTGCTCGGGATTAACTATGCGCGCAAACGCAAAGAAAAGCAGCAGGAAGAACCTCTATCAGAAGCTAGCTCATTTAATGGTGATGATCCGTTGGATGCAGTTGAGTTGGATGGTGATTTCAATGAAGAATTTGATTCGATGGATCAGGGTAGTGATCTTGATTTGGATGAGTTTGAAGAGGGCGGATTAAGCGATTTTGAAACGGCAGAATCTGACTCTGGTTTATTAGGTGGCGCGGATGCAGACGTTGAATCTGAAGATGTATTAGGCGAGGTGGATGTCTATATGGCATACAATCGTTTAGATCCAGCCCGTGCTTTGCTTGATAAGTCTATTGAAAGTCATCCTAATAGAATGGATTTTCGCCTTAAGTTGGCAGAAGTTCTGCAATCTATGGATGACCAAGATGCTTTGGCTGAGCAAGTTGAATATATTGCTCAGAATGGTTCGGACGAAGATCGTGCAAAAGTTGCCCAGTTCCAATCAGGTGCAATAGAAGAAGTGAATGAAGACTTCGCAATGGACTTTGGTATGGATGATGACCTCGGTCTTTCTACCAATGAACAGTCTAATGAAGACTTTGCTTCTGAACTAACTTTGGATGAAGACAGTGATCTTGATTTTGATTTAGATGGGCTTGAATTAAATGATTCCGATGGTTCAGCAGAACTAGACTTGGATTCTGAATTAAATTTTGAAACGTCAATGGAAGACTCCTTAGCTTCTGATGATTTGAGCCTGGATTTTGATACGGAAGTTGATGCACAAAATGCTGAATCTGATCTGGATATTGGCTTGGATTCGATTTCTGAAGATGATAATTCTATGGATTTTGATCTTGGTGAATTTGAATCTACATCTGAAGATTTAGACCTGGCTATTGATGATGCCTCGACAGAAAGTGCTTCTGAGTCTGCAGATTTGGAAGACTTGGATGCTTTGAGTCTAGACTCCGATGATGCAGGTTTAGATTTTGATGTTAGCCTATCAGATGATGATGAAATTTCTCTGGATTTTGAAACACCGTCAATTGATGCTGAAATTCCTGCTCTGTCAGACGTGGAGTCTGATAATGCCTTGTCATTTGACCTTGATGAAAGTGACGATTTATCACTCGATTTCGATGCAAATGAAGAGAGTGATTTGTCATTTGAAAGCTTGGGTGAAGATGCTAGTGATATTGAACTAGGTTCGGTTGATGCTTCTACAGATTCTTTGCCTGAATTCGAAGAAGGATTATCTTTCGAAGAAGATGAGATGGAATTGCCTGAGCTAACGGAGGAGGTTGGTGATGATCTTGATGCAGAGTTAGATGCATTAAGCGGAGATGATATCGAATTGCCAACTTTGGAAGCGGCACCAGAAGATATCGATGAGCTGCCTGAGTTGGATGATGATTTTGATTTGGCGGTTGCAGCGCCCACTGAAGAGCTTGAGTCTGTTGAAGATGTGGCCGCTGAGTATAAAGAAGAGCTACCGACGCTGGAAAGTGGAAGTGAAGATGACTTCCCGCCTTTAGGTGATTTGGGTGATATTGACCTTGATAATCTAGATAA
>JABXIK010000101.1 GCA_013373125.1 Gammaproteobacteria bacterium
CCAGAACAAAAATCTCCAGAACAACAAGTATCAGCGGAAAAAATTGGGGAAATAAAATGAATCGTGTTGCTATTGTCGGTGTAGGTTTGGTGTCCAGTTTGGGTAATAGCTGGAAAAGCGTGCGCGATAGTTTGTATTTAAGTAAAAGCGGTATCCGCGTTAACGAATCTTATATCGAAAAAGGTTTACGCTCTCATGTGAGTGGTCACATTGATTGCCCAGAAGTGGAAAATATTGACCGCAAATTACGTCGCTTTATGGGGACCAATGGCGAGTGGTGTCACATCGCCATGGAGCAAGCCGTTGCACAAGCGGGTTTATCGCAAGAACAATTAAGTAGCGAAGACACGACGTTAATTGTGGGTGCAGGTGGTGTTGCCAGTGATGACTTAGTGGACGCCATTACCGTATTAAATGAACAAGGCATTAAACGTGTTGGGCCGTATCGTGTGACCCGTGAAATGGGTAGCGCACCTTCTGCTCAATTAGCCACTAATTTCAAAGTGCGCGGCCCAAGTTACTCTATTTCATCTGCATGTGCTACCAGTGCACATTGCATCGGTACTGGATACCAACAAATCAAAATGGGTTTAATCAAAACTGCTATCGCCGGTGGAGTGGATCAAGCTCATTGGTCTCATGCTATGCAATTCGATGGCATGGGTGCACTTTCAACTCAGTTTAATGAACAACCAGAAAAAGCATCTCGTCCTTACGATAAACACCGTGATGGTTTTGTCATCAGTGCCGGTGCGGGCATCGTGATTCTTGAAGAATGGGAGCATGCGAAGCAACGTGGTGCAAATATTTTAGGTGAAGTCATTGGTTTTGGTGCTAGCAGTGATGGCGACAACATGGTGGCACCAAGTGGTGAAGGTGCTGAACGTGCAATCAAGATTGCATTGAAAGATGCTGGTGATGTGAAAATTGATTACATCAATACTCATGGTACCAGTACGCCTCGTGGCGATGTGACCGAATTAAAAGCCATTGAAAATGTATTTAAAGATGACGTGCCGTATATCAGTTCCACTAAATCCTTGTCTGGACATGGTTTGGGTGCTGCGGGTGTTCACGAAACAATTTTTAGCTTAATTATGATGAACGAAGGCTTCATTTGTGCCAGCGCCAATGCCGACGATGTGGAAGAAGAAATTCAGCACTTGCCATTAGTGCGTCAACGTTTAGATCAAAAAGTTGAAACGGTTTTAAGTAACAGTTTTGGCTTTGGTGGAACCAACGCTTGTTTAGTCTTTAAGTCGGCATAAGGGTTAAGCGAACAACGAATTTAAAATAAAGAGAATACTAGGAGGTCGATATGGGTTATCAGCCAAGAATTAAAAATAATATTTGCACCAATGCGCATCCAGTAGGGTGTTACTACAATGTTTTTCAACAAGTGCAGGATGCGTGTGAAAATAAAATCCAAGGTATGCAAGGTAAGACGGCATTGGTGATTGGTGCAAGTTCAGGAATTGGATTGGCTTCCCGTATCGCGCTAACGTTTTCTGCAGGTATGGACACTCTTGGCGTGTATTGTGATCGTGCCGCGCAAGCGCATAAATATGGCAGTGCAGGCTGGTATAACAATCAAGCGTTTGAGTATTACGCGCGTCGCGCAAATAAAATGGCGTTAAGCAGTAACCAAGATGCATTTCAACATAATGCAAAAGACTGGGTGATTCAAAAACTGCAACAAGCTGAAAAGCAAATTGATGTTTTAGTGTATTCCTTGGCGGCCCCAAAGCGCTCTATCAAAGGCGTGGCAGATTACCATAGTGCCATTAAACCCATTAATGAAACCTTCACCGGCAAAACATTGGATGTATTTAAGAGTGAAGTGCGTGATATTGAAGTGCCATCGGCTACGCATGATGAAGTGGATGCCACGGTTAAAGTGATGGGTGGTGAAGATTGGCAGGAATGGGTGTCGCGTCTGAAAAAAGCCGGTGTGTTAGCGCCTAATTTTAAAACCATTGCCTACAGTTATTTAGGCCCTGACCAAACCCAAGAAATCTATGGTGACGGCACCTTGGGATGTGCTAAGGCTCATTTGCATGAAACCTGTGTGGCGTTAGATCAAGGTCTCAGCAAGATGGGAGGGCAGGCGCGCATTGGCTTGCTGCAAGCACTGGTGACGCCTTCAAGCTCTGTCATTCCAAGTTTGCCTTTATATATTTCCGCATTGCATCAAGAGCAGAAAAAAGCGGATATGTATGAAACGACTTTGCAGCAGGTTACACGTTTACTGGATAAGCACTTATTTGATGAAAATGTTGCGGCCAAAAATTTACGTTTGCGCGTGGATGATTTAGAGCGCAATGCAGATATTCAGGCACATGTTAATGAAATTTTAGATCAAGTTAATCAAACCAACTTGGCTGATTTGATTAATGTGGATGAATTTAAGAAAGAGTTTTTACAACAATTTGGTTTTGCTTATGACTTTATTGACTACGAGCAAAAACCTGACCCGTTAACCCCTGTGGCCATTCAGGATTTTTCCCAATTAGCGGGAATGAAACAAGCAGGATAATTTCGTTTATCAGAATCTTAGGAGAATAAAATGTCTGATATCTTACAACAAGTAGTAGAAGTGGTAGTTGAACAACTAGGTGTAGAAGCAGGTCAGGTGAAACCTGAATCACACTTCATTGAAGATCTAGGTGCCGATTCCTTGGATACAGTTGAGCTATTAATGGCGCTTGAAGAAAAATTCGATTGTGAAATCGATGAAGCGTCAGCTGAGAAGCTAACCCGCGTACAAGACATTGTCGATTTCATTAAGACCCTAGAAGCGGCTTAATTTATAAAATAAGCCCCTGATAACCGTCAGCAGCGCGTTATCAGGGGCTTTTTTGTGCCCGTTATTTGGGCTTGGTTTGAAAGTCAATAGTGCAATTTAGGGTATTGTCCTGGGTGCTGATGGGAGATAATGGCGTGTTAATTTTAGACGCAACCCTGCGTCTAACCCCTTGAATCTCAAGCTGAAACTTGGAAAAGAAGTGCATGGACGTCCATGAAGCCTTAATAGATGCCGCTTGTGAGCTGTTTTTAAACACGGAATATCACAAAGTCACCACGCGTAAAATTGCCGAGAAAGCTGGTACCTCCACTTCCATGATTCAGTACTATTTTGGTGGGAAGCAAGAGCTATATGAGGAGATGGTGCGCCGTCAATTCATGAAAATTGGCGAGGTACTGCAATCCAGTTTTACCCCTGAAGCCGGTATCGATTTCCATAAGCTCATGCTGGGCTACTTAAAAATCCATAATGAACACCCAGATTTCCCCGCCTTTATAACCGGCATACTGGCTTATAAGAACGGCCCGGGTTACATGCTATTTGCGCGCATTCTAGATGATAAACGCGACGCCATTGACGCCATTGTGCGTCAGGGTAAAGAACATGGTTTGTTACGCGAGGACCTAGATGTGGATGTCCTGCGAATAGCCATGATGTCGTTAACGGTTTTTCCATTTTTGATCAAAGGCGTGCTCGAACATGGTCATAAAACCAATATGGATGACGCTTTGATGGAAAGGGTAGCAAAGGCGGCAGGGGATATGCTGAGTGCCTATGTGTCAGCGAATATAGATTAAATTTACCTTCATTTTATTAATCGACCAAAACCTCAAAATTGGCCGATGAATCATTTTGCCTAAGGCAAGCCCCTTTAATAGCATTCTCCGCAATTTCGGCCATTGAATTTCAGGCAGAAACGGAATGATGAGGATGTTATGAAAAATCGGTTAAGTCTTATATTGCCATTTACGGCGGCTTTGCTAACGGCCTGCGGTAGCGATAAATCGGATCCTGAGCCGGATGTATTGATGTTTGCAGCTCAAGAGACGCAGCAAAGTGGATATGAGCCTTGGGTGACTGACGGTACTGAAATCGGGACGTTCAAACTTAAAGAAATCAATGATGCAGAAGATTCCAATCCGCAATGGCCGGTACGACTTAATGGTCAGTGGTTGTTTGCTGCGGATGATGGAGTGAATGGTCTTGAGTTGTGGGTGAGTAATGGCACCGAAGCGGGTACTAAGTTATTAAAAGATTTGAACTCCAGTGGCAGTGCCGATGTGCGCTACATGACCACATTTAAGGGTAAGGTTTACTTCTCGGCAAATGACGGTGTGAACGGTGACGAAATATGGGTAACCGATGGTACCCAAGCTGGTACGTATATGTTTAAAGATTTACAAACCGGTGCCAATGGCTCGTATCCATTTGGTTTTACTGTTGCCGGTGGTTATTTGTATTTCACGGCGACCATAGACGACAGCCGAATGCTTTGGGCCACCAATGGTGGTAATGAAGAGGGTGATACTGCCATAGTCACAACATCGAATGACGAAGAGTTTGGATTGCCAAATGCGCTTACCGCATACCGCAACGGTGTGATATTTACGGCATCTTCTTTTGAGTATGGCTATGAGCCTTACTTTGTTGAGGGAAGAACGGCAAAACGTATTGCGGATATTAATCCGGGTATAGGCAGTGGGTACCCATCTAAATTCCAAGTGATAAATGATAAGGTCGTATTTGTCGCAAACGATAATATACACGGAGCTGAACTGTGGGTGTATGACGGTGTTAATGCACCACAACTGCTGAACGATCTGAGTCTGGGAGATAAAGCCACTTCCTTTAAGCGATTCATGGTATTCAAAGATAAATTATTTTTCACCGCTACCGTTGAAGATCCGGAACGAGCCGATAGCGGACCTTATGAATTATTTGCAACCACAGGCAACTTGGATGATGTGGTTTTGATTAAGGGTGGATTAACCAGTAATCAATTTGATTTGCTAGGCAGCAATAAGGAACATCTATTTTTAATGGGTAAGTACGCAGGTAAGCGTTACCTATGGGTGAGCAAAGGCGATACCGGTTCTACCATGCCATTAACCGTGACGGATTTATCCGATTTATCGCCTGTTGCGTCAGTGGTGAATGACATGCTGATCTTTGTGGGTGGCTCTGAAAGTTATGGGTTCGAGCCTTGGGTGAGTAATGGCACGGCAGATTCGACGAAACTGTTAAAAGATATTAATTTGGATGCGGGAAGTAGTTTTCCTGAAATCAAACTGCGTGGGTTATCGCCTGGCTACTAAGTGGAATCTTGTTTTTAATTGTCGCCCCATGTGTGGAAGCACATGGGGCATTTTTGTATTAAGGGTTTGTGTTCTGATTGATCGTGTGGGAGTTTCTATTTCGTCAATTATCTGAAATTTCGTATTCTGGATAATTAAAGCCAGCACGTTTTTTCTTCTCGGGATTGCATCCCGGACCCTGCTTCGCGGCTCGCCTCACGCCGCCAGACTAATAGAGTGAATGTGATTGTGGTTATGCGGCGCTCGGAGGCCGCATATTGATATCGATTCGTGCTTGGTTTCCGGTTGGTTCTGAAACCATGACCTATTGTATGAGGGGCACTCGTGTCTGACTCTTGCAGAAAATGTACTATATAAATAAGCAGTATATTTTGAATATTGCGAGAAATTAGAGAGAGTGGGCTCGAAAGATCAGAAAAAAGTTCACGTTTTTGTCTATTCAATAAACGCAAAATACTTTAGATTCAATGACTTATTAAATTCGCGTCCGAAATCATGAGACCCCATGATTACGGACAAAATCGGCATGCTTATTTTTATTGGACAAAATAAGACGAGAATCAGCTTTAGTGCCTATTAATCAAGAATTTATAGGGTTCTTGAAAGGTTGATTGAAAATGCAAAAATGAGCATGCGCACGATTAAAATGTTAGTGAGTAAAAGTATGTTAAGAATTCTGTTACTGATTTTTATTTCTCCATTGAGTTGGGGAGCATGTGATATTTCTAAATTTAATATCCTAGAAATTAGAGCCTTACATAATAAGTTTTCCGAAGCTCCAAGCAGTGATAACGCCGCTGACTTGATAATGGCAATGCCTGATCGTTTTTGTGAATTTAATGCACTTTATGGGTACGACAAAGAAGCAGGCCCCTTATATGATTCACCTCTATATAATCAATTTGAGAAATTGACAGCATACATTGATCATAAGGTACTGATTAATAAATATGTAGCTTTAGCATCGGAAGCAAAATGGGATGCGGATAGTGTTAATTATCTACAGTATTCATATAGAGAGTTGTTTCTTAAACACCCCAAAGAAAGCATAGCTTCGATTCTCTCGCTACCAAAGAACAAAGCAAGAACGGCAGTAAATTTCCTGTTTGATGGTCCACACCCAAGTCAAAAAATATTAAAAGAACCGACTAGAAGTAAAATATGTAATATTAATAGCAATTTTTGCGAAATCTTAGGCAAAGTTGAGAGCACACTACTTGAGAAAGAACATCATCACTAACAAAGCCAGCCAGAGGGATGCATTCTGCACCCCTGCTGGCAGGCGTTAAATTGCTACTGGAACTAGAAATGGAA
Source organism: Gammaproteobacteria bacterium (assembly GCA_013373125.1). GTDB lineage: Bacteria > Pseudomonadota > Gammaproteobacteria > Pseudomonadales > Oceanobacteraceae > Bermanella. The sequence goes on from JABXIK010000101.1 coordinate 6,436, forward strand.
ATTCAATGTCCACACTGTCATGTTGCATTTAAAGGTAAGGATTGCGTTTTAAAAGAGCGGAAATCCAAATATAAGTGGTATGAGTTTACTGGAAAAGCTAGTCATTGCCCCCATTGTGATGGGCGATATCAAGCAGACTTATCTAAAGTAGGTTTTGTATACTTTGTATTGTTGGTCATTGTAACCGCTCTAGTAGCCCATTTTAGTGATGAGCTAATGGCAATGCCGATCCTATTTTTGGGCTTTTACTTTGGTAAAAAGTATATGAATAAAATCATGAAAATAACCGCGATTGACGCAACTTAACAAGTCAATTTAAACGGAACTAAAACAGTGTGCCATGTTTCGTTCCTCAACAAGTTTGGCACACAATTTTAGTCCGCTTAATATGGGCGTTATGCTCTAATCGAGATCAAACGATGAAAAAAGTATTTTTACTGCTTTTACTATTGCCTTCAATTGTAGTATCAGAAACGAACTCCATTCTTGGATATTTCAAGGATCGTTCATATTGGCTAAATATGCCACAGGGATTCTATCAAGATGGAAAAACTGCGCAGAAAATTGGAGCAATATTTCTACTTATACCGCAGGGGTATGACTTTAATAGTGCTCCTGCAGTGATCTATTCCGCCGTTTTTAGTGATAAAAATGTCGAAGAAGTAATTAAATCAGACGAAAAAAAGTTCATTATCCAATCTCCTAGCCTGGCAGTAAACGATACAAAATTGGTAAAATCCCATGATGGCAAAACTATCATGATTAAAGAGTTTATAAATCCAGCGTCTAGGCAGCAACCGTATGAAAGCGTTGCATATATTCAAGAAGGAAGCTCTGTGGTAACCGTGGTGGTTAGCGCCTTTGTAAAGGCAAATTATGAGTATATTCTTCCTGAGTTCATAGCAATGGTTAGTTCGTACGAGTCCGCTGACGTCAAAGTAAAACATAGCAAATCAAGCAGGAAGGCCACCGTAAACGGCGCTTCTTTTTGAGGTGTTAAGAATCTGGAGTAAAAATTGAAATATAGATACGTCCTGTTAATCGCAATTGTTTCTTTAGTTTCTGGCGGTATGTTAGGGGGCTTAGCAATGCAATCGGAAATAGATGCAGCAAATTCAAAGGTTGATAGAGTTAATCAGGACCTATTCCTGAAGGCCGAAAATCATTTAATAGAAAGCAATAGATTTGGTTTGGAAGCAGAACTAAAACTAATAAGAACAGCTTTAGATTTAGACATTAAAGGTGCTCCACGTAAATATATAGGAGAGCAATATATCAATGTTCTAAGCGTACGCATTGATGATTTAAATAGATATAAATCCAGTATGGCGAACGATGATTCACGAAATGGTGTAGATAAATCGATTGAAGAAGCAAGAAAGCTAATACAAGAAATTGAGTTTTCATACCTCTAAGGATTCATAACAAACCAAGCCAATTTGTCAGCGAACTGGCAGGACAAATTAACGTGCTGTGCGCTAAAAACAAATTTGCCCCTGCTTGGTGCGTTAAATTAAAACTCAATCGTTCGAAATGGATTGCTTCTTAGCGGTTTCTTGCTTGCGGTAGTCGGCTGGGGTTTGTCCGGTCCAGCGTTTAAATGCGCGGGTAAAGGCGCTCAATTCTGAAAATCCTAAGTCATAGGCGATGACGGTTAATGGTAATTGAGTTTGCTTAAGTGCATAAAACGCTTTGTTTTGTTTGACTGTGTCTACGATGTCGCTGTAAGAGGAGCCGTCGTTTTTTAATTTACGATACAGTGTCTGGCGACTCATGTTAAGCAGTTTGGCGGTTTGTTCTGCGTCGAAATTTCCATCACTTAAATTCTTTTCCACCAAGCGTTTTACTTTGCTGGTGATGCTGCGCTTGAATAAACGCGACAGAATTTGGTTGGCATAATTCAAGGTGGCCACACGCATATGTGGGTTGCGACGCTTGGGTTTCATGCTCAGCATTTTGCTATCGAACACCACTTCACAGCAGGCGGAATCAAAGTTTACTTTGCATGGGAAAACGTCTTCAAATTTTTGTGCGTATTCTGGTTTACTGTGTTGGAAGTTCACTTCATAAAAACGGGTTTCTAAGCCGACGGCTTTGATGGTGCGAAGTACAACAATGGCGAGAGTGCGTTCAATGTCGGGTATGTTGTAGTACTCAGGGGATTTGTAGATGTATCGCAAATGGCAGCGCTTATCGACAAGCTCATATTCCAGTTCGATGGCTTCGTTAACCACACTGAATAGGCGGATGTAATGATCGAGTCCTTCCTTGAGGGTGGCGCTGTTGTATACCACGTGCGCGACTAAGCCTAAATCTTCAATGCCTTCATTTTGCGCAATGCTTAAGCCGAGTTCTGGGCATTGGCTTTTCTTAATGGCCAAATCCCAAATAGCGTGGTAGATGCTCAGCGGTAAGCGTTGGTCAGCTTCGGTGAGCAAGTTTTCACCGATATTGAGTTCCCGCGCTAAGGCTTGGCTGTCCATGTTGAACTGCAAGAAGAAGTCGATAATGGCTCGGGCTGAGGCTAACCCAACCGTGGGCTCAGATGTGGCATTCATGCAACGAAAACCTAGCGTAAATCAGTTATAGGGCAGGGAATATAAGGGGTTATATGCCTATCTACAAGCGTGAAACAGTAATAAAGAATAACCTTCTGTAAAGAAGGTTATTTGCGTCTCATTATCTTGCTTCGGTGACGGTAATTTTCTCATCGCCGTCCAAAATAGGGGCAATTTCAGCGATGGCCGCTTTACGCTCTGGGGAGCTGTGCCATTTTTCCCATGCTTGTACTGAGCGCCAGTTGGTAATGATCAAACGGTGGTTGGTTTTGTGAACATCCGTAAGTGATTCACTGGAAATGTAGCCTGGGGCTTCCATTACCGCATGCAACGTGGCGCGAATGGCATCTAGGTAGTTAAGCTCAAGGCCTTCAGCGATGTTACGTTCAATGATGACTTTAATCATGGTAAATCCATTATGGTGCGATAGGTCGTTATTTGGCGACTGCCATTGTCTCAACTTAATACGTCTGCGGCTTATATTCAAGAATAGAAGTTGAGTCGGGTTGCTTATGCCTAATTGGTGGCCAAAATACCGTGAAATGGGGCGAAAAAGGGCGGAATGATTTGATCAAATAGCCAACAAAGGGTACCCTTCGCGGCCATTTGTTAAATACACAGTTCTTAGGTATTCATCTTGATTTCAACCGCTAACATCACCATGCAGTTCGGGGATAAACCCCTTTTTGAAGATATTTCAGTCAAATTCGGTGAAGGTAATCGCTACGGCTTAATCGGCGCGAATGGCTGTGGTAAATCCACGTTCATGAAGATCCTAGGCGGTGAGCTTGAGCCAACGGGCGGCAACGTGAGTCTTGACCCGAATGAGCGCATGGCGAAGTTGAATCAGGACCAGTTTGCGTACGAAGAATATTCTGTTATCGATACCGTACTAATGGGTCACGCTGAATTGTGGAAAGTAAAAAGCGAGCGTGATGCCATTTACGCCAACCCAGATATGACCGAAGAAGACGGTATGCGCGTAGCGGATTTGGAAACTGAATTCGCTGAAATGGATGGTTACTCTGCTGAAGCGCGTGCGGGTGAATTATTGCTCGGTTTGGATATTCCAACAGAGCAGCATTATGGCTTAATGAGCGAAGTTGCACCGGGTTGGAAACTGCGCGTGCTATTGGCTCAGGTGTTATTCTCTGATCCAGACATTATGCTGCTGGACGAACCAACCAACAACTTGGACATCAACGCCATTCGTTGGTTAGAAGGGGTGCTAAATGAGCGTAACTGCACCATGATCATCATCTCCCATGACCGTCACTTCTTGAACAGCGTATGTACCCACATGGCAGACTTGGATTACGGCGAATTGCGCGTATACCCAGGTAACTACGATGAATACATGACAGCCGCCACGCAAGCACGTGAGCGTATGCTGGCAAATAACGCGAAGAAACAAGCGCAAATTGCTGAATTGAAAACCTTCGTGAGCCGTTTCTCGGCTAACGCATCGAAAGCTAAGCAAGCAACCAGCCGTGCCAAGCAAATTGATAAGATCAAGTTAGACGAAGTGAAAGCGTCTAGTCGTCAGTCTCCGTTCATTCGTTTTGAACAAGAGAAGAAGTTATTCCGTAATGCGTTGGTGGTTGAAGATCTAGCGCAAGGTTATGACGACAATGTGCTTTTCTCGGACGTTAATCTAATGGTTGAAGTGGGCGAGAAAATCGCGGTTATCGGTCAGAACGGTATCGGTAAAACCACATTGCTTCATACTCTAGCAGGTAAGATGGAGCCGAAGGGCGGTAGTATTAAGTGGTCTGAAAATGCGAACATTGGTTACTACGCTCAGAACCATGCCAGCGATTTCGAAAAAGACATGAATTTGTACGACTGGATGGATCAATGGAAGAACGAAGGGGATGACGAGCAGGTAGTTCGTGGTCAACTTGGTCGTATGTTGTTCAGTGCCAGTGACATTAAGAAATCCGTTAAAGTGATTTCCGGTGGTGAACAAGGCCGTATGTTGTTCGGTAAGTTGATGATGCAAAATCCTAATATTCTTTTGTTGGATGAGCCGACTAACCACATGGATATGGAATCCATCGAGTCGTTGAACTTGGCGTTAGAAAACTACGAAGGCACTTTGTTGTTCGTATCCCATGACCGTCAGTTCGTAAGCTCTATTGCTACTCGTATCATTGAGATCACCGACAAAGGCGTGGTGGACTTCCACGGTACGTATGATGATTACTTGAGATCTCAAGGTGTAGAAGGCTAATCACCTTTACGTATCAAGTTTGATTACAAACAAAAAAGCCCAAGCATTGACTTGGGCTGTTTTGTTTGTGGCATGTCAATTCAAGGTTTTACGTTACATATCGTCTTTCATGTCTTCGTAGGCTTTTTCAGCATTGGCTTTTGCGCGTTCAGCTGATGCACGGCCATCGTCTTTCATTTTTTCAGGCATGCTTTCGCAGGCGGTTAGCATCAAGCTGGTGGCTAGGGTTAAAGCAACGAGTAGGTAAGATTTCATGGTATCTCCTTAGTTTTAATTAGAAATGAAGCTTACAACTCATAAACCACTTCAAATCCGCCGAAAATCATGCGTTTGCCATCAAAGGGCATGTCTGGGCCTTGCATTTTCATTCTCGGGTCTTCCATTGCGGCTTTCATGCCTGTGTCCCGTGTGGCTTTATCTGGCCAGATCATCCAGCTAAAAACGACTGTTTCATCCTCTTTACACTGCACTGCCATCGGCATAGATGTCAGTTTGCCTGGTGGAACATCATCCCCCCAGCACTCTTTCATGCTTAGCATACCGTGTTCTTTAAAAATGGGTCCGCAACGTTTGGCCATATCGAAATAGGCTTGTTTGTTTTTGTTGGGGACGGGGATCATATAGCCATCAACATAACTCATAAGGCACCTCCACTTCTGATAAGAATATAGTCAGGAAGTGCCAATAAGGCGATGTTAGGCCAGTTTGTTGAGGCGCAAAGCTTTTACCTGCCAGCCATTTTTGGATTTGATCCAGTTTTCTTCAAATAAAATCTCAGAAAGAGGTTGGCCGTTAGCAAGGGTGCGGCCGTGACCTGATATTTTCGCTTTGCCGTCGTTTAGTAGAAATTGCAGAGCATCTTCTTCTTGGGTGATGTCTTGCTTGAACCAATGTCCACTTTCAATGGCTTGTTGGATGGTTTCATAGCGAGTTGTTCGATCTTTGGTGCCGCTGGAACTTTGTACGTAGAAGTCCTGAGCTTCAATTTGCTCCAATACATCGGTATTGCCTTCAAAGTAGGCTTTTTGCCAATGTTCACGGGTTTTTTTGATGTCGCTTAAATCACTCATAATAGTCCGTTACCTCATAAAGTAATTACGCAGAGTCAGAGCAGACCAGAATGTCGTTAGTAAGGGGTGGTCAACTATGACGGGAGTGTTTTTATAACCTCGTTAGAGTTATTTTTTTATCCATAGTTCATTTAAATATAGTGGATTTTAAGTAAAAGAAAAGGCTTAAATATTTCTATTTAAGCCTTCTTAACGAACATAATTTGGTGGTTACCACATCAAATCATCTGGGATTTGATAGTCCGCATATGGGTCGTCTTCTGCCTCTGCCTCTTTTTGTAGTGTGGCTTGGAAGACAATATAGCTGTCATTTCGCTCACGAATTTTATCCGCCACGATGGCAGGTAAAACAAAGTAGCTTTGATCCAGTTTAGCGATGGCGACAATGCCTCGGCTTAGTTGGTGTTGTAATAATGCTGTCACCTGGATGCGTTTGATTTTCGTGCCATCGGTAAAATTATAATCCAAGTCGGCGCCGTCTAAGTTAATGGCGTGACCTTGAATTAATTGTTTGATTTGAGCAGCCAATGCTTTTGCTTGCTCTTGGGCTTTGCGCTCTTCATTCAGCTTGTTGTCTTTTTCTAGCTTGGCCAAGCGCGCTTTTTCAGCCTGAACTTTGGCTTCATCTACCACGTCTTCGCCTTGACGCTTTTGCTTGGCGACTTTTTGTTTCTCGCGCTCAGCTTGTTTGACCTTCTTTTTGTTGGTCAGGCCTGCTTTGAGCAATTGTTCTTGCAAGGATGCCATGGAAATATCACCTAATTGAAAACGGGCATATTTTAGAGTGCGAGGGGCTTTCTGCCTAGTGGGAATTAGGCATAAGGTAATAGCGCGTTATACAGATTGTCTGGCCCATATTTCAACTCTAGGGGTTTGCGTTGGGCGGCTGTGAGCTTGCTGACAATGAGGCCATAGCTATGATCAATTAATCGACTGATTTCTGAAGCGGGTAAACTGCCATCGAGTATGAGGGTATTCCAATGCTTTTTGTTCATGTGATAGCCCGGAATGATGGCTTTGAACACATCTCTCAGTTCCTGCGCATGCTCGGGGTCACACTTTAAATTTAACTGCGGATGCTGCTTGGGGTTGTAATCACTCAATTGCCCCTTGGGTGAGAGTAACGCAAACATTTTGTCCGCCACTTTGTAGACGTAAACATCAGGATCAAATGGGAAACTGACTTCTGATTCTGGTTTGTTGGCTAGATATTCTTGGCAATCTTGGAAATTCATTCAGGACTCCAAATAAAGGCGCTGGCTTGCTGTGTTAATACTTGAAAGTGAAACGCCTGAGAGCAGGGGTGTTGCGCAATGCCGTAGCATATATGAAGGGGCAATAAATGCTCTTCTCTTGGGTGGCAGTAGCGAGCACTGGGCGCGTTGGCCCAGTTATTTAGCTTGGCTTCACGTTCACTTTCAGTGATGTTGGTATCGCTAATGGTTTGATTTAACCATTGCTCAAATTCCAAGTTCATTTGGCGCGTTTCAGAAGTAGAAGGCGTCATGAAGGCTTGCATATTATGAAATGAAAAGCCTGAGCCAATAAACAAAATATTTTGCTGTTTAAGTGTTGCCAAGGCTTTACCCATATTGATGTGATCTTCAGGCTTTAAATTGCGATTTAATGAAACCTGAATGCATGGAATATCTGCTTCTGGATACATGATGGTTAATGGTATGAACATGCCGTGGTCAAAGCCGCGTTCATCATTTAATTGATGCTCAATTTTATGATCACTAAAACATTGCGCAATTTCCGATGCTAAAGCAGGGTGACCTTGTGCTGGATATTGAATTTTGTATGTTTCAGGTGGGAAACCGTAATAGTCGTAAATTAAATTTGGTTGTGCGGCACTGGTAATTTCGACAATAGCGCTTTCCCAGTGGGCACTAAAAATGACAATGGCATCAGGCTTAGGAAGCACTTCGGCAATATGCTGAAGGTTTTTTACCATTTCAAGATGACCTGGATCATTCATCAAGGGTAGTGGTCCGCCGCCATGGGAAATATAAATGATGTGTGCTTTGTGTGATGATTCCATAGATATTCGTTAGCGATTTTACTCAACGCCTCGACCATGCTCTTTTATTTAGGGGTGGCAAACTTGATTGCGTCCAGATTGTTTTGCCTTGTATAGCATGTTATCGGCCATTGCGTATAGGGTTTCTAAAGTATGTTGGCTTTGGTTGTATTCGGCAATGCCGATGCTGATAGATAAAGGAGTTTTAAAATTCATTTCATCGGGCAGTGGGTGGGTATGAATTTGATTGCGAATTCTTTCGGCTAAAATTAAACCTTCCTTTAAATTGGTATTGGGAAGTATTACAGAAAATTCTTCACCGCCCACCCGGGCAAGTGTGTCAATTTCACGCACACTAGTGGCTAGAATGTCACTTATGATTTGTAATACCTTATCGCCAGTAGGGTGACCTAATTCATCGTTAATGGTTTTAAAATGATCCACATCGATGACCAATAAACTGAGCGTGCCATTTTGACGGTTTGCACGACTAATTTCCCTTTCTAACTCATTAAAAAAATATCGACGATTGTATAGGTTGGTTAAACTACAGGTATTGGATTGGTGGCGTAGTTGTTCTTTTAGCTCGTGTAATTCAGTGATGTCAGTTGAAAATCCAACTAGAGTAGAAATGCTTTCATCTAGATTGTAGGGGACTTTTACTGTCCAGTAATGGCGTAGATTACCATCTGTGTCCTCAAAACTTTCTTCTCCACTATGTATCACGCCAGATGAAAAGACCTTTTCATCCATAGTCCAAAGATGATTGGCAAATTCTTCTGGCAGGACCTCTATATCACGTTTTCCAATAATTGCATCAACAGGGTGATTGAACAGGTCCGCAGTTTTTTGATTTACATAATGAAAATGACGATTAGAGTCTTTCATGTAAATAAAAGCATCGACATTATTTAGAATGGTTTCTAGTAATTGGTTTTGTTTGGCGAGTTGTTGCTCAATTTGCTTACGCTCGGTTATGTCCGTCGAAATACCACACATGCCAATGATTTGGCCTTGAGTATTTCGAATAGGTTTCTTGACCGTCCAATAAATCCGCTTTTCCCCTGTGGCTTTAATGAAATTAATTTCTTCTTTCTCAATGGTCTCTCCGTGTTCAATAACCCGAATATCATGAGCACGCAATTGGTTTGAGCGTTTAAGGTCAAAGAAGTCGTTGTCTTTTTTGCCAATGGTGTCTTCTAAACGGGTTCCAAATAACTTCAAGACATAAGAATTGGCATAGGTATAACAACCATCAAGGTCCTTGGTGTAAATATAGGCACCAACCTCATCCAAAATGGTAGTAAGGCTAAGTATTTGGTCTTGAACGGAGATGTTTGGCGATTTTGGCAATGAAATGTCCGTTTATTCAGTTGTTGTTATTAGAATAGGAGCAAATAACTATGAAGTCGATGTGAGGTAATCCGATGCTGGATTTCTTTCGTAACGTCTTCTAGCAGTCTAATCTGTGATATTAACGATGAAATAAGGAAACATTATGGCAACGGTCACACTGAAAGGTAATGCATTTGATACACAAGGGGAGTTGCCAAAGCCAGGCTCGCAAGCCCCCGGGTTTGTGCTCGCTCAAGGGGACTTGTCTGATTTGTCGTTATCGGACCTGTCAGGAAAAAGGGTGATTTTAAATATATTTCCGTCCATCGATACGGATACGTGTGCCACGTCAGTCCGCAAATTTAATGAAAAAGCGGCATCCTTGGATAACACCGTGGTTGTGTGTGTATCTGCCGATTTACCGTTTGCCATGTCGCGTTTTTGTGGGGCCGAAGGCATTGCAAATGTGAAAGTCGCTTCCAGTTTCCGTTCAAGCTTTGGACTGGACTATGGGGTGGAGTTCGTTTCTGGTCCGCTGAGTAAACTGTTATCGCGCTCAGTGGTGGTCATTGATGAAAACGGTAAGGTGCTGCACTCACAGCAGGTGGCCGAAACTGTGGATGAACCAAATTACGATGCCGCTTTGGCGGTTTTGTAAAGATAGTCAATGCGTAAACAAAAAAGCCGTTGAGTTTTCAACGGCTTTTTTGTTTTAGGCTAGTCGATTAGGCTTTTTGGCCGGCCTGACTGCGTATACGTTGTTGCTCACGTTCAGCTTCTTTCGCTTTACGGTGCTCTTCGATGGTGAGTTTTACATCACCGCCAATGTGAGATTCTCCACGCTGTTTGGCTAATTCCACTTGCTTTTCACGTTCAGCAAAACGTTGGCGTTGCTCGTCGGTCAGCTTGTCATAACAGTGAGGGCAGCTCACGCCCTTTTGGTAACGGGCATCCAGTTTTTCGTCTTCTGTGATAGGCAGGCGACAAGCATGGCATTGGTCATAGGCGCCTTTTTCTAGCTTGTGATTGACAGTAACGCGTTCATCAAATACAAAGCACTCGCCATCCCAAAGGGTGTTGTCTTCTGGCACTTCCTCTAGGTATTTCAGAATGCCGCCTTTTAGGTGGTATACCTCTTCGAAGCCTTGTTCTTTCATATAAGCGGTGGATTTTTCACAGCGAATACCACCGGTGCAAAACATCGCTACTTTTTTGTGCTTGGCTGGGTCTAAGTTGTCTTTTACGTACTGCGGAAACTCACGGAAAGTTTCTGTATTTGGGTTGATGGCATTTTTGAATGTGCCGACTTGGAATTCGTAGTCATTACGGGTGTCCACCAATACCACTTCAGGGTCGCTGATTAAGGCATTCCAATCTTTTGGCTCAACATAGGTGCCCACCACTTGTTTAGGGTCTATGCCTTCAACACCCATGGTCACGATTTCTTTTTTCAACTTAACCTTAGTGCGGTGGAATGGAGCGATGTCAGTGTAAGACTCTTTGTAGTCGATATCCGCAAGGCGCTCATCGGTTTTTAACCAAGTTAATAGGGCGTCGATGCCTTCACGAGAACCGGCAACGGTGCCGTTAATGCCTTCGCTGGCTAATAATAAGGTGCCGCGAACTTGGTTGTCTTCCATCACCTTTAATAGGTTAGGGCGAATGGCTTCAAAGTTTTCTAGGGTAACAAATTTGTACATGGCGCATACGACGATGCTGCCAGTCTGTTGAGATTGGGTCATATTGGCTCCTGCTAACCGAAGCGTAATTTCGGCGCATATTTGTTCATCTGAATACTGAAATCAGTGGGGCGCATTATAGGCATTTTGCGCTGTATGTGAAGGCTTGTATGAAATTTGATCGGCCCGAATGGGTGGCTCATTCGGGCACTTGGGTGGGGTTATTGGTATTTGGCTTGGAGCATCTCGAATACGGCGCGAACGCCCATGGCTTCACCGCCTGCTGGGCGACCCGGCAGTGCACGGTTATTCCACGCCATTACGTCAAAATGTACCCATGGGATGTCCTTTTTCACAAAAGCCTCAAGATATAAGGCGGCGGTTATCGCCCCGCCAAATGGGCTAGGTACACTATTGATCATGTCTGCAATGTCGCTCTTTAACATGTCTTTATAGGCTTGATGCAGAGGTAATTGCCAAACTGGGTCTTGGCTTTTAACACTTGCGGACATCAAGGCATTTGCTGTGTCTTGATCGTTGGCAAAAAAACCAGGTAATTCGGTCCCTAGGGCTACACGACAGGCACCGGTTAGGGTGGCGAAATCAATAATTAGCTCTGGATTGTCGTTGTTGGCTTCGCTTAAAGCGTCGCATAACACTAAACGGCCTTCGGCGTCTGTGTTGTCGATTTCAACACTTAAGCCATGACGGGTTTTGATGACATCACCAGGGCGGAAAGCATTATCGGATACCGCATTTTCAACACTTGGAATCATAACGCGCAGGTTAATAGGTAAGTTGTGGCTCATTATAAGGTAGGCAACACCCATTACGTGAGCGGCTCCGCCCATGTCTTTTTTCATGTAACGCATGGCTGCGCTGGGTTTGATGTCTAGGCCGCCGCTATCAAAACATACGCCTTTGCCCACTAATGTGACTTTAGGATGATCTGGGTTGCCCCAGTGCATATCCAGTAATCGCGGGGCATGACAACTGGCGCGACCCACGGCATGGATGGTTGGGTAATTGTGGGTGAGTAGGTCATCTCCAACAATTTCAGTAAATTGAGCCCCAAACTGTTCGGCCACTTCTTGCATGGTGACGGACATGTGTTGAGGCATCATGTCACTGGCAGGGGTGTTGATCATGTCGCGCACTAATGCGATGGCGGTAACGTATTTTTGTGCTTTAGTCACTAGGTCGTTATTGGAAAATGCCAATATAGGTTGGCCTTGGGTGACGGTTTTATATCGATCAAAACGATAGCTAGCCAAGCTAAAAGCAATAGCGGCATTGAATGCGTGAATGTCTTTGGCTTGTATAGCAAAAGTTTTTGCTGGTAGTGACTTAGCAAGATCAGCACAGGCAAAAAACTCATCCAGATTCTCACTGACATAAATAGCGGTTTCCAATTGCCCTTGAGTATTGGGGATGAGTGCTAATCCTTGCTCTTTGTATTGGCTTTGATTCAGCCATGTTTGAATAAACTCAGACTGGGCATCTAGCCATTGGCTGTATTCAGTTTTATTAAATAGGTGTAATGGAATGCCGTTGGTGTCGTGAATAATTACGTTTTGCATAGAAAATCCTTAGTGCAGTTTCCACAGTTTATCACGGAGCGACATGCAACCGACATTGCTTTAATTCAATTGGTTTGGCTAGTGGGGTTTGAATTAGAGTTAGGATGCCCAGTTGATTTAATAAGGCATCAATAGCCCCCAGTTCATGTTCCTCAAATCGTTGGTAAACCTTCTGAATACGTTGCCACATCCAAAGACCATAGCTTAAATTCAATCGCTTTGAAGTGGTGCCATTGATTGCCAGTTGCGTACTGCCAAAATGCCTTGGGAGTTTGCTGTCATCGGGGTGATGCTCACACCAATTGTTAAAGGATTCGATGCTGGCTTTTATAAGCGGTACATGGGTTTGTGCCCAGGTTTGTAATAGCGGCATGAGAGTAATCGGGAGCCCGCTTTGCTTCATCCATTGGCCGTTGACTTTATTAATTGGGCCGTTCAGTTTTTTTAACCAGCGAATAATATCGGGATAAGGCGACAATAATTTATCCGGGAATGGATCGCGATATAAGTGGGCATAAATAGGGCCATATAATGAAAAGTCCGCAAGGCTAGGGCGAGAGCCAAATAAAAAGGGGTGCAACGATAAGTGCTGATTAAGGTGGTGCAAAATATTATGAGTATTGGCCTCCAGAGGTTGTTGCATGCTGCTGCTAATCCCCAAAATAGGTAAGTAGCCGGCCATTTTTTCACCGAGCTTTTTTGCTAACCAAGTTTGTGCTGGCTTAGGGAATTTAGGCAGGGCATTACGGCCGAACTCAGAATAAATGAAATTTCGATTTTGTGGGTAATGCCATCTGTAATGCAGTGCGGCTAAAGGTAGCCACTCATCACCAAGCAATTCCAATAAGTAGGAGGCCATGATTTGTAATGGCGCTTCTGGAGTAATAGATTTAGATGCGTACTGTGATTCATAGAAGTCTATGATGGCGCTGCTGTCTTGAAGTATATGCTCATCATCGTACACCACAGGCATGATGATTTGGCCCACATCTTTTTTAATCTTAAAGTTTAATTGAAATAGATTCGGGGGGATCGACTTAGGGTTAAGTTGCTTGTAAGTAAGGTAGGAGAGAACTTTAGCGGTAAAAGGACTGACTTCCCAACCGTAGACTTTAATATGATTAACCGACATGGTGTGTACTTATTTTATTGCCCATACCTTTAAGTTAGCAGGGCCTTTACACTCATGGCAACTATCTGACTGACAAAAAGAAAGTGGCCTTAGCCACTTTCTTTTGTTTTGCTTAAGCTGGAGTTACATCTTCAGCTTGTGGGCCTTTCGCACCAGCTGTCACAGTCATGGTAACCTGTTGGCCTTCAGTAAGGGTTTTACGCCCAGCAGCATTGATTGCGCTGTAGTGAACAAATACGTCTTTGCCACCTTCTTGCTGAATGAAACCAAATCCTTTTTCGTCGTTGAACCATTTAACGGTTCCGCTAACACGTGACATTTTTTCTACTCTCTTTCTGGCCAACTGGGTTGGCAATTTAACTACTGACTTACGTGGGTAAACGTAAAATCAGCATCGCTTTTATTTACGTACTGTGGTTTCAGTTCGTAAATTAGTGATCATATTAGACCCAAATGTGGTGAAATAAAACAAAAAAGTGTCGATTAAAACCACTTTTTAATAAGGGGTTTCTTAGTAACTTAATGAAGGTGGCATTTTAGAAAATCCATTATCACAAAATGCCATTTAATAAAAAATTGGTCATAAAATTGCAATGGTTTTACGTTAAGGCTTTACATGTTTCTCCGGTATTCACCGCCAGCGATGTATAGCGCGTGGCTGATTTGCCCTAAAGACGCATGTTTGACGGTTTCCATTAATTGCTCAAACGTATTGTCTCTTGCAATGGCGCAAGACTGTAAGGCCTGAATGCTCATCTCTACCTTATCTTCATGCTGCTGATGAAAGGCTTGGATGTTATTGATTTGCTGGTGTTTTTCCTCTTCGCTGGAGCGAGCGAGTTTAAGGTTCCCCGAAATATTCTGACTGTCATTGCCTAAAAATGTATTCACGCCAATGATGGGCAAGCTGCCGTCGTGTTTCTTGTGTTCATAAAACATGGACTCATCTTGAATCTTGCTTCTTTGATACATGGTGTCCATAGCGCCCAAAACGCCACCACGATCAGATAGGCGATCGAACTCTTGATAAACGGCTTCTTCCACTAAATCTGTTAGTTGCTCAATAAAGTAGGCGCCTTGCAGAGGGTTTTCACACATATTCATGCCTAATTCTTTATTGATGATTAACTGAATGGCCACGGCCCGACGCACACTTTCTTCGGTTGGCGTGGTGATGGCTTCATCAAACGCATTGGTGTGCAGGCTATTGCAGTTATCAAATAAGGCGTACATGGCTTGCAGTGTGGTACGAATATCATTGAATTGAATTTCTTGGGCATGCAAAGAGCGCCCAGAGGTTTGAATGTGGTATTTCAGTTTTTGTGAGCGTTCATTGCCTAGGTAAATATGCTTAATGGCTCTGGACCAAATCCGGCGCGCCACTCGACCAATTACGGCATATTCTGGGTCCATACCATTACTAAAGAAAAAGCTGAGGTTAGGGGCGAAGTCATCAATGTGCATGCCGCGGCTTAAGTAATATTCGGCAATGGTGAAGCCATTGGCTAAGGTGAACGCCAATTGGCTAATGGGGTTCGCGCCGGCTTCGGCGATGTGATATCCGCTAATGGAAACACTGTAAAAATTTTTAACCTTATGATCAATGAAATATTGCTGAATATCTCCCATCATGTGTAGGGCGAATTCGGTAGAAAAAATGCACGTATTTTGTGCCTGATCTTCCTTGAGTATGTCCGCTTGAACCGTACCTCGTACACTGGCTAATGTGTGCTGTTTAATGCGTTCATAAGTATCGGCGTCAACTAATTGATCGCCACTGACACCTAAAAGTCCCAAGCCTAAACCATTATTGCCATTAGGTAATTCACCTTGGTAAACAGGCCTTGTTTTTCCTTGGTGGAGCTGTTTGATTTTCTCTTGGGCCTTGGCCCAAAGTTGGTTTTCTTTTAAATACTTTTCAACTTGTTGGTCAATGGCAGCATTCATAAAGAAAGCCAAAATAATAGGGGCAGGGCCATTAATTGTCATAGAGACAGAAGTGCTGGGGTCACACAAATCGAACCCGCTATAGAGTTTTTTCATGTCATCGACACTGGCGATACTGACACCTGAGTTGCCCACTTTTCCATAAATGTCGGGTCGTGCAGCTGGATTTTCGCCATACAAGGTAACGCTATCAAATGCAGTGGACAGGCGGGCCGCATCTTGGCCTTCACTTAGATAGTGGAAACGACGATTGGTGCGTTCAGGAGTGCCTTCTCCAGCGAACATGCGTATAGGGTCTTCACCTTCACGACGATACGGGAATACGCCAGATGTATAAGGATATTCACCTGGTAGATTCTCTTTGCCTAAGAATAAAACCCAATTTCCCCAGTTGTCATCTTGTGGTGCCGCGACTTTACAAATGTCCAGTTGGCTTAAACTTTTCTTGTAGTTATTGCCGCTTAGAATCTTATCGCGCACTTGATATTGATAGTGCTCATTGGTAACGCCTTGGCGTTTTTGTGGCCAGGTTTTTAAAGCCTCCAGTAACGCTTTATCCAGATTTAAAATATGGCTTTGATAGCGTTGGCGTAGCAGCGAGAACTCTGATGGCAATTGAATGTCTTGTGTGTTGAATAATTCAAAAGGCTCGGGAAGTTGTGTGTCGTTTAGTTCAGATAATGCTTCATAACAATGCTGAGCTTTTTGTGCGATTTCACTTTGGCTAGCAAGCCAAGCTTCTTGCTTTCTGCCGTTATCGGCAATCTCAGAAAGATAGCGTATGCGATTACTAGGAATAAGTGCGCTACCTTTAGGTTCAATGGCGGTAAATTTTGCTTTGTATTTTGCGTGATCATTAAAATGAGGGTTCAAGTTTTGAAGTTTTTGCACAACAGACTCGAAGAACCAATTCACGCCAGTGTCGTTGAACTGGCTAGCGATACAAGGGTATACGGGCAGGGCGCTGTCATCTAATGTGAATTCGTTGTGGTTGCGACGCCATTGTTTACGTACATCACGTAATGCATCTTGGCTGCCTGCTTTTTCAAATTTATTAATGATGATGCAGTCGGCAAAATCCAGCATATCGATTTTTTCTAATTGGCTTGCGGCACCAAATTCACTGGTCATGACATAGCAGGATAGGTTTACGTAATCCACAATTTCGCTGTCACTTTGACCAATACCGGCGGTTTCGACGATGACCAAGTCCACGCCTGAGCTTTTCAGAAAAGCGATGGCATCAGCCAACATGGCGTTGGTTGCTGCGTGTTGGCGGCGGGTGGCCATGGAGCGCATAAATAATTGATTGTGTCGCAGGCTATTCATGCGAATGCGATCACCTAATAACGCACCACCGGTACGACGACGGGTAGGATCAACCGCCAATACGGCAATTTTAATGTGAGGTAGATACTGACAAAAACGGTTGAGTAATTCATCGGTTAAACTGGATTTACCGGCGCCACCAGTACCTGTGATGCCCATAACCGGTGCTTGATTTTGCTGTTGCCAAGTTTGGCGAAGTTGTTTTAACGAATCTTCTGAAATGGCTTCATCTTCTATGGCGCTGAGCATACGTGCCATTTCTAAATGTGTGTTGGATGTATGCATAGGCGCAATGTGCTTGCGGCGTTTTTGTGCACGTTCAACCACGTCGTCAATCATGCCTAATAATCCCATTTTCATACCATCGTTAGGATGATAGATACGCTCAACACCGTATGCGTGAAGCGCTGTGATTTCTTCTGGCGTGATAGTGCCGCCACCACCGCCAAATACGGCGATATGTTCGGCGTTTTCTTCTTTAAGGCGATCGATTAAATATTGAAAATACTCTGTATGGCCACCTTGGTACGAACTCAAACAAATAGCATCAGCATCTTCTTGAATAGCGGCACGGATGACATCATCCACACTGCGGTTGTGACCAAGGTGAATCACTTCGACACCCTTATCTTGGATTAAGCGGCGCATGATATTGATGGCGGCATCATGGCCGTCGAACAGGCTAGCTGCGGTGACAAAGCGTAATGGTTGTTCGGTCATACGGGTACCTATAACACTCAAGCCCATAGGTTAAGTGTGCATCTTATTTTTATTATTGATGCTTTCAGTCTAGACCGAACTGTTTTAGGTAAAAAGGGCTAATTTGGCCCAAGAATCATTTAGAGATAAACCGTCAGTTCATTTGGAAGAAAAGGTCATAACAAGTATGGCCTTTTATCCAAGAAGTTATGATGAGCAGCTGATTTCAAGGGTTTTACCCCAGTCAGGGGGTAATTTGGCGTAGTCATCAAATTCCATTTGTTCATCAAAGGGCTTATTTAACACTTGATGTAAGGTTTGCACGGGTTGGTAATTGCCTTGCTGGGCAGCGGTTATGGCTTCTTGGGCAAGATAGTTGCGTAAGATGTACTTAGGGTTTACGGAATTCATGCGCTGTACGCGTTTGTGGTCATATTCGCTGTTAAGCGGCTGGCCTTCCAGCGATAGATGACTTTCGTAAGCGTTAAACCATTTATCAAATGCGGCAATATCAAGACACAAGTTGCGAAGCATGTGTTTTGTGTCGTCTTTGTGGATTTGAGATAGGTGACGGAAAAAATACGTGTAATCCAGTTTGCATATTTTCATCATTTCAAGCGTATGACCAATAATGCTTTGTGCGGATTCATCTTGATTAAGTAAACCGAGCTTTTGGCTCAATAAATCATAATAGGCTTGCTCAAATAGCTTAGGGTAGCTTTCTAAAACTGGGATTAATAAGTCTTTTTCAACTAACGGTAATAGCGCTTGCGCTAATACTGCAAGATTCCAATTGGCGATATCTGGTTGTTGATTGAAAGCATAGCGACCTTGATGGTCACTGTGATTGCAAATAAATTTTGGGTCGTAGTCATCTAAAAAGGCGAACGGCCCAAAATCAAATGTATCACAAATAATCGACATATTATCCGTGTTCATCACGCCATGATTGAATCCAAAAGCTTGCCATTTTGCGATGAGTTGAGCGGTTCTATTCACCACCTCTTGAAAAAAATCACGATAGATATTAACCGTGGTATTTAATAGCAAGGTTGGAAAGTGATGCTTGATGACATGGTCGCATAAGGTTTTAAGTAAATCTGTTTGCCCTGTGAACGAACAATATTCAAAGTGTCCAAAGCGAATATGGGTTTTTGCCACACGTAAGATTGTGGCGCCTGTTTCTGGGGTTTCACGATAAACGGGAGACGAACTGTCAATGACGCACAAGGCTCGGGTAGAAGGGATGCCTAATGCGGCCATGGCTTCGCTGCATAAAAATTCACGAATGCTGGAGCGTAAAACCGCACGGCCATCGCCTTGGCGTGAATAAGGTGTCATGCCAGCACCTTTTAAATGTAAATCCCAAATGGTTTGCTGGTGTTGTACTTGTGTGAGCAATAACCCTCGACCGTCGCCTAAATCTGGATTGTAATAACCAAATTGATGGCCAGTGTATTTCATGGCTAAGGGTTTCCAGTTGCTTAAGATACTTTGTCCTGAAAGCACTTTTAAGCTAGTGTCATCGCTTAGTATATTTGGATCTAAGCCAATGAGTTTGGCGCAGGCATCGCTTTTTACAACCAGTTTGGGTTCACTTAAACCTTGGGGTTGAACAAAACTAAACAAAGAAGAAGGCAGTGATTGAAATGTTTGAACATAATCCAGTTCTAACCAATTTTTCATAATCGTCTCTAGCTGAGCCTTAATGCGTGCGCTTTGATGCAAGGTGAGCGCTGTACAGCACTAAAAAAATGCCGCCTAGAATACCGCTGCTGGCCAAAATAAATGTCATGGTAACCTGTTCTTGGTTCCAAATGAATCCGCCCGCGGCAGCTAGTATGGGAACACTTAATTGCATGACGCCAGCGCTTAAACTGCTAAAGGCAGGGAGTACTCGATACCATAACCAGTAACCTAGTCCAGAGGTGATTGCACCGGAGGATATGGCTAACAAGATGCCATTGTATGAGAGATTTAGTGTGTTTTGCCAAAGATAAATGGGCATTAAGATCACAATGAAACACAAGCTAAATAAAAAGTTTTGTGCGGTATCCAATTGAGGTTGCTGACTTTGTTTGCCCGCTATGGTGTAAAACGCCCAAGCAATACCGGCTGCAACCATTAGCAAGGCTCCAGTTAAATCAGGGCGGGAGGCATTAGGGCCCATCCAAATCATGAAGCTGCCCAGCGCTAAGCATAAGCCGAATAATTCCAATCCAGTACTGCGCCTGCCTTGTAGATATTGAGTGAGCAGCATGGTTAATTGAACGGTGACAAATAGTAATAGAGCACCAGCTGCGGTACCTAGTAAAACGTAAGCAAACGAGAAACAAGCCGCATAGATAAATAGAAAGCTGGCTTGTTTTAAGCGACCAAGACTAGGGCGAGATATAAATTGAAGTGATTTAAGTTGCAAGGCCATGAGAACACATAAAATAAGCGCGCCACTGCTTAATCGAATAATCGTAAAACTATTTGGATCGATGGCGTTGTCTTGCAGTGCTAAACGACATAAAACACTGTTGCCCGCAAACGCAATTAATGCGAAAAGAGTTTGAATGCCTAAAGATAAAGGCGACATATTAGTCGCCTTTGTTTGCATTTTTGAGTAGCTCTTTTAACTCTTGGGCTTTTTTCGGATCGCTCATGGCCTGTTTGATTTTTTCACGGGTGGCATTCGCGCGATCGTATTCTTGCTTGCAGCATTCTTCAAACGGTTTGCCACTGCCACAAGGACACATTTCATCTTGATCTGTCATGTTAACTCAACTGCTAGCTTCATTAGGGTAAAGGGGGGCTAAAGGCGCATGGGACGAATCTGGCTTCGATTCGATATTACGTATCAATTGCCATAAATATTCACCTTGCCATGCACTATTGCCATCGGGTGAATATAGCGTGTAATCCAGCTCTTGTAGAGCTTGTTTTAGACTAGCGTCATTGTTTAGCTGTGCCACTTGGTCTAAACGAGTGATGTGTTCGTGGCCTTGCGCTTGAGCCCAAGCCACAATGGCCGCACGGGCTTGGTTCGCTTCGTTATTACGACACGCCTGTTTAATCGCTTTTAAGCTACCAGAAATGTTTTTTTGACGTGATGTAACTTCGGATTCCACGTTGCCTTTATTTTGGATTTGTCGCCATAAAATATAACCCGTTATCAGCCATAGCAGCATAAAGACAAGACTTACCACGGGCCAATAGTTAATTGAATGTTCTGAGTCGTTTGCCACCGGCATGATATCAGAGTGCGTCTCAGGCTCGCTTAAAGCGGATGACATACTGGTGTCATTGGTTGTACTGGGTTGTACCTGTTGCGTGGATTCCCCTGATACTTTTAATGTTTGCCCTGGCATGGTGGCGTACTCTACGCGACCGCTTTCTATATTAAACCAAGGAATACGCACCTCAGGTAAACGCACCGTGCCGTTTTTATTTACCACCACAGCAATGTTTTGACTGGCAATACCGGTAATGCCGGAATCATTGGCTACATCATTAGTTTGGGTTTGTTCAGGATAATACTTTAGACCTTTGCTATCAGGTAAATCCAGTTTAGGTAATTGTGCCGCACTGAGTCCTTGAGCAGTTAAGGTTAGGGCTAGGGTGATGGGCTCCCCTTGGTTTAATTTAGTAATATCACCCAGCCAACGGAAACCCAGTTTTACATCTTTTGCAGGCAGCCAAGATGCATTCTGCGGATAGTTAGCAGGTTGTGGTAGAACTTGAATACGCAGTGGAGGGTGGCTTACGGAAATAGGGCGACCAGGGCGCCAGCGACCGTTACTGATTTCGCCTGAGTATCTTGGACCAGGGATGACCAGTTCGCCACTCACCTGTGGGAATATGACAAAACGGCGCTCATACACATCAAAGCTACGACCGTTGAGTGTGGTGCGATACTGTTTGGTTTCTCCAAGTGGTTGCACAACGGCGTCTTCTACTTCTACTTCATTGAGCTGACTGTTATCCAACGGCACAGAAAAATATAGTTTTTCACTGTAAACAATTTGAGATTGAACATAACCGGTTTTGATGTCGGCTTCGGTGACAAAGAAAACATCTTTATCTTGTTTCGTCAGGCTTGGGTCCAACTTAGAAACGACAATTTGGATGGGTTTGGTGGATTCATTTTTAAATTGAATGGATGGAATGACCAAATTACCTTTGCGCTTTGGAATGAGAGTGATCGTCCATATGGTCCAAGATTCACTGCGACCATTGATGTATTGAAAGCTATTTTTACGTTGGCGATTCGCTACGGTGAACTGCTGTTCAAGGGGGGATAAGTCTGGCTCACCAGATAATAAATTACTGTTGTATCTTAGGGTCAACATGAGAGATTCACCTTCGCCGATACTGGTGCGATCCACACTGGCCTCAAACGTCACTGCAAAGGCGTGGCTGGTGATCAAGGTTAAAAGCAAACAACTTAAAAAGCGTATTACCATGGTTTGCGTTCTCCGTTTGACTCTGTATTACCGTTGCGTTGCTGATATTGATATAAAAATTTATTGCGTAATAAGCCACCTGGATCATCTGGTATGCGTTGCATCCATTGCTGCATGGCTTGTTGCTGCTCTAATTCTTCTTTTGTCATGGGTTGTGACTGAACTGCATTGGAGTCTTTTGAATCTTGGTTGTTTTGCTGTTGTTGATTTTGCTTAGCTAGCTGTTCACGCATTTCTTCCATTTCTTGCTCATTTTGTTTCTCTTCATCGCTTTGAGCCTGATTTAATGGATTTGCACTTTGATCTGCATTTTCTTTCGGGTCTTGCTTGTTTTCCTGTGACTGAGATGCGTCATCTTGAGAGGATTCACTGGCGTCGCTTTGTTGATTGCTTTGCGATGAATCAGCATTTTGTTGTTGATCAGATTGTGAGCCTTGCTGGTCTTGCTGTTGGCTATCTTGATTCTGTTGGTCGTTATTTGAATCTTGGTTCTGTTGTGAGTTTTGTTGGTTTTGAGATTGATTTTTCAGTTGCTCAAGCAAGGCTTTATTAGCCTTGGCATCAGCGTGGTCAGGCTCTAATTTTAATACTGCATCATAAGCGGCAATGGCTTGATCGATTTTTTGTAAATGGGCGAGGGCATTACCTTTGTTGTACAAACTCTCGCTGTCATCAAATTGCTTCCAAATATCTAAGGCCCCCTGATAGTTACCTGCTTTGTATAAACTGCTGGCTTTCCATTTTGGGTCGTTGAAATATTCAGCCGCTTGTTGCGGTTGGCTTGAAAAATATTTTGCCCCTTTTTGATCACCATTGAGCAAAATATCCGGCAATTGGGTTTGAGCGTAGCCGTCATTCGGTTGCCACAAAAACATAATGAGTAGGCTCACAACCACGCCTTTACGAAATGCACCTAGAGTTAAAAGCAGTAGAGGCAAAATTAACCAATAACCACTGTCCATCCATTGATCAAATTGCACGTTGCTATCTTCATTTTTACTAAACTCACGCTCATTATTTAAGCTGTTCAGTAAGCGATTAATATCACGATCGTTATTGGCGAGCTTTTCAATTCGGGCTGATGTCTCACTGGCTAATTGAGTTAAGGGCTCCCATTCAAGTGGGGGCATGATCACTTGTCCTTTACTGTCTTTAAAAAATCGACCATCCGGTTGCACAATGGGGGCACCTTGTTCTGTGCCCACTGCGAGAATCGCCAATTGAATGTTGGCTTGATTTAAGATGTCACTGACTTGAGTAATGTCTTCGGGCTCTACGCCATCTGTGACTAAGAGTAAGGTTCTAGGTGTACTATTGCTTTGTTCAAATAACGTGGCGGTTTGTTGCGCTAGCTTTACTAAATTACTGCCTGGGCTTGGCATGATGTAAGGGTCTAATGCCGGTAGCATGGATTTAATGGTGTTGATGTCTTGGGTCAAAGGGCTAACCACATGGGCATCACCTGCATAGGCAACGAGTCCAATGTTCTTACCTTTTTGAGTATCTAAAACATCCATGATTTTAAATTTTGCACGCTGCAATCGAGAAGGACTGGTGTCTTGTGCCGTCATGGATAAAGATAAATCCAAGGCAATGACTAAGCCTTGGTTGGAATGGTAGACATTGCTGTTTTGTTTCTGCCAGCTGGGTCCTGCCATTGCCAAAATAGCTAAGAAGGCACTCAACCAAAAAGCAAGATTAATGGCTTTTATTGCACCGGTTGGAGCATTTTGAATCAGCATGTATTGCTGCAACTTGGGTGAAATGACATTTTGCCAATTACCGGCTTTCAAAGGCTTGATTTGTTTTACAAAAAATAAAATGGCCAAAGGTAAAATGAGCAATATGCATTCAGGTCGTAAAAAGTGAAAGTCAGACATGTTCTTTCTCCTTAGTACGGGTATAGATGAAGTTTGTGGCTGAGTGCAGCCAGCCTTGCTGTAAGACGAATAAAAGTGCAGAAATCAACAGAGCAAGGCCTAAAGGGTAGTGAAACAAAGATTTTTCTGGGCGAATCACTTGTTGCTCCACCTCAATTTCTTCTAAGTCATCTAATAAAGAATAAATTTGATCTAACTCTTCTAGATTGCGTGCACGGAAATATTGGCCTCCAGTGCTACTTGCGATCTCGGTTAAGGTTTTTTCATCAAGGTCGCGGCTTGGGTTAATACGTCTTGGGCCAAAGAAACCTTGGACGACTAATTCATCAGCACCAATACCTATGGTGTAAATTTTCACACCTGCTTGGCTAGCTAATTTTGCAGCTTGTAATGGGTCGATTTCACCGGCTGTATTTTGGCCGTCGGTTAATAAAATCAAAACGCGGTTGGATTCAGGTAGCGATTGTAAACGTTTTACACCCAAGCCAATGGCGTCACCAATGGCAGTTTGTTTGCCGGCTAAACCAAGAGCGGCTTCATTTAATAATTGTTCTAGCGTGGCAAGATCAAAAGTAAGCGGAGTTTGAATGTAGGCTTTCGAGCCGAATAAAATTAAGCCCAAGCGATCGCCTTTGCGTTTGGCAATAAAGTCGGTGAGTACGGCTTTTACTGCTTGTAAACGATTGATCAAGCGACCGCGTACCGCCATGTCTTCTTCAGCCATACTGCCTGAAATGTCGACAGCTAGCATCATGTTGCGATCGGTTTCGGTAATGGCCTGTGGCTCGCCCACAAAAACAGGGCGGGCGGCAGCTAATACTAGGCATATCCAAGCAAGAGCTAACAGTAGTAAGGTGAATTTACTGGGTTGCGCTGTGTCAGATTGCTTTTGTTCGGCTAGCATCATTAAGCTTGGAGCAAATACTTGGCTTTGCTTTTGTTGTTGCGCAGGAGCAAAGAAATACACCAGCAAAGGTAAAGGCAAAGCCAGTAATAACCAAGGCCAACTAAGACTTAGCATTTTACTTTCCTTATCCAAGTTTCGATGGCACGTTTTAACGCTTCGTTATCCAAATGGATATTAGGTTCGTCCAAAATGTGGGCAAAGGGCCTGAGTTTTGGCATAAAAATCGGTTGTTTCACTTGTTGATCTAGATACGTGAGCCATTCTTCACCGCTAAGTTGCGTCGCTTGGTTTGATATTTTTTGCAAACAGATGCGCTTTAGAATTTTATTCGCCTCACGGTAGGCGTGCTCAGGCTGCTGCCAGTTGATTGCTGCGAAAGCTTGTTTTGCTTGGCGACGCCAAGCTTGGCGTTTGTAATACCAAATACCTAAGCCGATTAACGTCAATATGGCAAACAAGAGCACCCACCAAATTAAGGCCGGTGGCCAAAATCCCACTTCGGCAGGTAAATGAATGTCTTTGAGTTGATCTAACGGATTCATATCTGGCCCCGTTGTTCTAACGCGATTTTCAATGCCATGTAGGGAATGTCAGATGCATTGACTTGATGATGGGGGATCGCCA
>JABXIK010000035.1 GCA_013373125.1 Gammaproteobacteria bacterium
GAGTATGATTTACGTGGGTTCCCAGCATTGCCTAGTGAGCGCCATTAATCGACTTGCTAGATTGCTGAAATTGTAAAAAACGCCTCAAAAGAGGCGTTTTTTTAATTGCAAATTGGAGGATGTATTCCTGCTTGTCCAGCATTAATAATATATATTTTATCTGCACTAAATACATATAGTTTATCTTGATGTTTTGTGAATCCCATTCCGCCGCGAGAATCAAGCAGGGATATCTCACCAAAAAACTTTGGTGCATCTGATATGACTCCGCTTTCTGGGTCAAACATTCTATAGGCTTTAACACTGTTAATTGTTAATGCATAGATGAGTCGAGATGAGTTGTCGCTTAATAAATTGATAACGCTCTGTTTGCCAACATATGTTTTGGGTTGAGTGGTTGAATTAAACTCTACTACATTGTTGTTGAGTAATGATAGATAAAAACTTGAAGCGGTGGGGCCTGCTATTACATAGAATCTTTCTTTCTGTAAGGAAAAGTTTTCAACAAGTCTGAAGATATATTGAGAGCTTGATATTTTAGACTCTATATTATTGCCGTTCATGTATAAGATTGCATTGGTATTCCAATCTACATTGTTACCTTGAGGTAAGTAATACTTATCATCGATATCAAAGCTTATGTGGGTTATAGCATTTGGAAATGAACCCATCGCTTCCAGTGTTATCTCTCCGTCGTCGGATAAGATTGCTTTTGTTAGGGATGTTGTTCCAAAAGAATAGGTTGTAAACCAAATATACCCTTTGGGGCCTATATTAAGCATATTTATGTCGCCAACATTTCTAAAGGTGGTTAAGAGTGTTAACTCTCCAGTATCTATATTTCTTAAATATTTGTTGAGATAGTTTTCGTTGAAAGAATCCGTTGTGTAGACATGTTTTCCATCGGGGCTTATTACTGAGAATTTACTTTTTGCTTTTGCGCCAGTAGGTCGGGAGTTTTCTAGAAGACCCGAATCCTGATTGATATCGTACATTTCAGCGGCGCCATTGAAATAAATATGACGACCATCTGGGGATTTAAAACTTAATTTCCCTCCTGTTGGTAAGATGTCAATGATTGACAAGGGTACTTCATTGAATTCATTTTTATATGGATTTAATCCTAAAGAAATTTCTTTTGCGTCACTAAAACCGTCGCCATCAGAATCTAAATCTGCGAATGAATAGATTGAGGTTAAGAGAGTAATAATTAGTATGCTTAGTTGAGGCCAATTTAACATGATATTCCCTTAATTATAGTTATTAGGTGGTTCGAATGATTAAAAATTTAACACCTTGGGTGTATACACTTTTAACGTAGGCATGGTCATGCCGATGGTTGCGTTGATATACGTTGGGTCGGCTACTGTGTAGGTTTTACCATTTGATTTCCACGCATCTCCTTTTACCTTGCCATTAAAGGCAACCGCTGCGGCAATGTGTCCTGGGTAATCCAGCAGCACGGCATCTAGTTTCAATAGGCTTTTCACTAACCAAGCAAAGAGTGCTGCGCGGTCTTCGCAATCACTGTACGGATAATGCAGGGTTTCGATTGGATACAGGTAGTTCTCTTGGCGGAACTGCTGCTCGTCGGTTTTGTAGCTGAATGCTGTTTGTACGAAGCGTAATAATAAATTCACTGCTTCGGTTTCGGATTTACCTTTCACTAAAGGCGCTAATTGTGAGAGCAATTCGTTGGCTGTGCTGGCGGGTAGGCCATCATGGGCATACTGGTTAATTGCCAATTGTGGTGTGGTGTTCGCCAGTTCCACTAAACCCAGGTCATAGTGCAGTGTGATGTTATGGGTTTGCCCTTGGTATTTGAATGACAGATCACGTTGTTTGATGTCTTTTGAAGCCAGTAGTTGTTGGCCATTATCAAAATCCAGTGGCGCTTGCGCTTGCGCATGCTTGCCACTGTAGGTGTAAGCACGACCTGTGGATAACTGTTTGCCATCCATGCTTACCGCATAATAACGCGTCCCGCCAAACGTAAAATAAGTGACGCCGTACAGTGCTTGTTTGGATGGCATCAATAGGAAGGCGTTTTGGTTGTATGCAATGCGCGCATCGAAGCCGGCTTTTACTAGTAAGTACCAAGTGGTGAGTTGTTGGGCGTTATGCTGGGCTGTGCCTACGGCTTTTACATATTGATGGAACAGCACAGCGGTGCCCCAAGGGTTAAGCTGCAAGCGCTTGGCTGTGTCCATGAGTTCTTTCACCACCTTATCATGTGGCTGACTGGCAAGGCGGCCATAATAGTCGGCGATTTGATCGTTGTTCATGGCGCCACTGAAAGACTGCTTGATATGTTTGTCTTCGCTGATGGCAATATCGTGGCCAAAAAAGGTGAAGTCCGTGGTTTTTGTGGTCAGGACAGGCTTGACGGGTTTTGGCTGTGGTTGAGGTTTGGGCATCTCAATGACAATGGGCTCGATCTTAGGAGAATCACTGACAATGGGTGTGGATTCGGGCTCTGGCTCAGGGGCAGAAGGAAGTATCACCGGTTTGGGCTTGCTGTCTAGCACCTCGGGTTTCTTAACATCCACGGCTTTCCATTGTTGTTTAAGGAAGCCCAAAAACGCCTTGTCATTCTCATCCATGTAGTCTTGAAATTCTTGCTGCGCAGCATCCATGTCCATGGTGTTTTGCTTGAGCCATTGGTCATATTCGCTATCGCTGAATGCCGACAGACTGCACAGTGTCATTAGGCTGAATGCTAATGGGTATTTCATGGTCATTCCTTTGTGATTTCGATCCGATTTCTAGACTGCATTAAGTCGTACAGAAAAGCCAGTTTAACGGCATCCTTCATTGATGAATGGGCTATTCTCAGGGATAATACGCCCCCTTTATTATTGTGCCCTGTAGTAAGCCTGCCCTTACTACCTTTGAAAGATCAGAGAGATCAGGAGTCATTTCATGACAGATCGTCGTCAGCTGGCCAACGCCATTCGTGCATTAAGTATGGATGCGGTGCAAAAAGCCAAATCCGGCCATCCAGGCGCCCCAATGGGGATGGCGGACATCGCTGAGGTTCTATGGAATGACCATATGAACCACAATCCAGCGAATCCAGACTGGTTCGACCGCGACCGCTTCGTGCTATCTAATGGTCATGGTTCCATGTTGATCTACTCTTTGCTGCACCTAACCGGTTATGAGTTGAGCATCGATGATCTTAAGCAATTCCGTCAAATGCACTCTAAAACCCCAGGTCACCCAGAATACGGTTATGCACCAGGTGTTGAAACCACCACGGGTCCATTAGGACAGGGTATTGCTAATGGCGTGGGCATGGCATTGGCTGAAAAAGTATTGGCAGCGCAATTTAACAAGCCAGGTCATGAGATTGTGGATCACAACACCTATGTGTTCCTAGGTGATGGCTGCATGATGGAAGGTATCTCTCACGAAGCGTGTTCTCTAGCGGGTACCCTTGGTCTAGGTAAACTGATCGCGTTCTACGATGACAATGGCATCTCTATCGACGGTGAAGTAGAAGGCTGGTTCACAGACGATACCGTTAAGCGTTTTGAATCTTACGGCTGGCAGGTGATTCCAGCGGTCGATGGTCACGACAGCGCAGCCATTGAAGCGGCTATTCAAGCGGCTAAAGCCGAAACCAACAAGCCGACCCTTATTTGTTGTAAAACCATTATTGGTTTTGGTTCTCCAAACAAAGAAGGCAAAGAAGACTGTCACGGTGCCCCACTAGGTGATGACGAAATTAAACTGACCAAAGAACGTCTAGGTTGGAATTACGGTGCGTTTGAAGTGCCGGAAGATATCTACGCTGGTTGGAGCGCAAAAGAAAAAGGTGCTGCTAAAGAGCAAGCTTGGAATGACAAGTTTGCCGCTTACGCCAAAGAATATCCAAGTGAAGCCGCTGAATTTAAGCGTCGTATGCAAGGTGAATTACCGGCTGATTTCTCAGCAAAAGCCGATGCTTTTATTCAAGAGTGCCAAGAAAAAGGCGAAAGCATTGCTTCACGTAAAGCCTCGCAAAATGCCATTACCGCATTAGCGCCAGAACTGCCTGAAATTCTAGGTGGTTCAGCGGACCTAGCAGGTTCTAACTTAACTCTATGGCCGCAAGCCAAAGGTGTAGAAGCCAAAGACGCATCCGGTAACTATGTATTCTATGGTGTGCGTGAATTTGGTATGAGCGCCATCATGAATGGTGTTGCACTGCACAAAGGCTTTGTACCTTACGGTGCGACCTTCTTGATGTTTATGGAATACGCGCGTAACGCCATTCGCATGGCCGCACTCATGAAGCAGCGCGCTATTCACGTTTACACCCACGACTCTATCGGCCTAGGTGAAGACGGCCCAACCCACCAACCGGTTGAGCAACTGACTAACCTGCGTACCACGCCAAACTTAAACACATGGCGTCCATGTGATGCCGTTGAAAGTGCAGTGGCTTGGAAGAGTGCGGTTGAGCGTAACGATGGCCCAACGGCCATGATCTTCTCTCGCCAAGGTTTGCCACACCAAGATCGTACTGCTACACAAGTAGCGGAGATCGCCAAAGGTGCATACGTATTAAAAGATGCGGCTGATGCCAAAGCCATTATCATCGCCACCGGTTCAGAAATCGGTTTAGCCATGGACGCAGCGGCCGCTCTTGAAGCCAAAGGCACGCCAGTGCGTGTGGTATCTATGCCATGTGCGGAAATCTTTGTGAAACAAGATGCTGCTTACATTGAATCTGTATTACCAGCGGCGATTACTGCGCGTGTTGCAGTTGAAGCAGGCCATAAAGATTACTGGTACAAGTTTGTAGGCCTTAATGGTGCGGTTGTGGGCATGGAAACCTTTGGTGAGTCAGCGCCGATTGCGGATCTGATGGAGCACTTTGGGTTTACGGTTGAGAAAGTGGTTGCTGCCGTCGAAGGTGTTTTGTAAGAAGCTATTGCGCTTGCTTATTCGGCGTTAAAAATTAGTTTTCACTTGTTACATAGCGCTGCTATGCGCCTCGCGAAAA
>JABXIK010000107.1 GCA_013373125.1 Gammaproteobacteria bacterium
CCAAGTCAAGAGTGATCACATTTGAATACGATGCCAAAGGCAACCTCATTAAGGACTTTGATGAATACGGCTCAAATACGGATGCGACACTGAATACCTTTTATCGCAAAACTTACACCTACAATGCATTCGGCAAACAACTCAGCAGCACTCAAGATTATGACCAAAATGCCGGTGGTGATTTCAGAAGAAATATATATGACACAACATACTTAAACGATCGCGTTTTCCCAACCATCTTCATGGAAAAAGAAGATTACACAGGGGACGGGACGTTTGATGATTTTGGTAAAACCACCAATACTTACGACGAAAACAACCTTCTCACCAGTAGCCTTAATCAATCCACGGATGAGAATGGCAACCCTGTCAGTACGTCTTCTCGCTACGTTTATCAATATAACGATCAGCAACAAGTGACGCGTCAGGATTATGAAAACTCATTTTCAGGTGATACCGCACAAAGCATTACACGCAATGACTACACCTATGTTGGTAACACTATTACTGACACAGAAACATATATTAGTTTAAATGCTCCCTTGGGTAGTAACTCCAATAAAGAAGTATTTGTAGAAACGCTTAATGATGCCGGCCATATCACCAAAAAAACCAAGGCCGAATACATTAACGATACCCTAGATGCTTATGGTGAAGTGGACTACACCAGTGACAGTAATGAACGCATTACACAATGTCTGTATAGCATTGATAATACCGGTGACGAACAATTTAATTACGCAACCAAGAAGCTTCAAGGTTACGATGCAAATGGTGTTACCTCTATATCCTATCAAACTGACTACGACAACGACGGTGTATTTGCTGATGATGAAACTTACGCGGCCAGTTATGGCAGCCAAGGAGAGTTATTGAGCGAAGACAGCGATAATCGTTTGTTCAGTTACAGCGGTACCACTAACGATGGCGTGCGCTACTTGGTTCATGAATACCTAGACATTACCCGTGAAGTCTTACGAAACTCCAGCATTTGTCATCTAGATGTTTCCAGCGCGAAATAACTTGAGTGTCAAAACCAATAAAAAACGCAGCCTCGGCTGCGTTTTTTATTGGAATCTTATCAATCATTAACTTAACAAAAATGGCAGCGTAAACGCACACAACACTCCCATAAAGCTCATGCTCAATGCCGCAAAGGCTCCCTGCTCACTGCCAAACTCTAACGCTTTTGATGTTCCCACCGCATGAGCGCAGATTCCCAACGCACAACCCTGAGCCGGTGCCGCATGAATGTTAAACATGCGAAACAAACTAGGGGCCATTAACGCCCCAAAAATACCGGTAAACATGATGATGGCCGCTGCCACAGATGCCAAGCCACCAATTTGAGGGGCAATCTGCAATGCAAACGCAGTAGTGATGGATTTTGTCCACATGGAATTCACACTCATGTCAGAACCGCCTAACAAATACAGCACACCCACGGCCACTAAAATGGTGATGGCACCACCAATCACGTTACTTAATAAAAACGGTAACCAATATTGGCGTAAGGATTTTAAATTCTCATAAAGCGGAATGGCCAAAGCCACAATCACTGGCCCCAAAAACTGGCTCAAGATATGAGCACTTTCCATGTAACGCTCAAAGGTTAAATCCGTGAGCAACACCACGGCGCATAAACTCACCACGCTGACCATGACAGGATGCAAAAATGGTTTTTGCCGACTCTTACGAAATAGCCACAAACCAATTTGAAAACTGATTAAGGTGAGCAACATGCCTAAATACGGGCTTAACCAAATGGCATGCCATGCGTCTTGCCAATTTAAACTCATGATTGATCCCCTTTGGCTCGGCTGAACTTCATGGTCTTTTGCACCAACCAACCACACACAGGAATACCCACAGCGAGACTCACTACCATGGCCGTGAGAATCATCCAGCCTTCTTGTTCAATCACATCCATATAATTCACGATACCCACAGAAGCCGGCACGATAAAAAGTGGCAAATAAGGCAACAAACCCTGACTGGATTGTTTTAGCTCATCCGTAATGCCACCACGAATCACCAATTTCAAAAATAACAACAACATGCCCATGACAGAACCCGGCACTGGCCAGCCAAATAACGCAGAAATGAATTCCCCCAACAGAAGGAATGCCATGAGTATGATAAGTCCGTACAACATGTATCGTTTTCAACCAATCTAAGTGAACTGGGCCCATGACAAGGGGTGGCGACATGTGTCCCAAAGTTATTCAACGTTTTATCCACAGAAACTGTGCATAACCTTTTTACGCACACCCTTGCCACCCGGTCATCAAGCGCAGCTAAGGTGTTGTTTTTTAATCAATTTAGCGCATAAACACTGGCTTCAAGGGCTGTAGACATGTGTCCCACACTTATCCCTATTTTTATCCACAGAATCTGTGAGTAACTATTTTTGCAGACTTTTTAAGTGATTGATTTATGGTGTGTTTTTAATCAATTTAAGGGCCTAACCCTGTCTATACCAGCTGTAGACATGTGTCCCAAACTTATCCAAGGAGTTATCCACAGAATCTGTGCACAAGTGATCCAGCATGCCCACATTTTCACACCAAATCACTTATGCTTTAGTCGCAACTTAATTAGAAATTCGAAAAATCAGGCTGACGTTTTTCCATAAAAGCAGTCAACGCTTCTTGGGCTTCAGGGCCATTTAGTAAAGCCGCAAAGCTGTGGATTTCTTCTGTGATGCGCGCTTCTAATTGTTCAAGGTAACTCTTCTTCAGCATAGCCTTAGTCGTGCGAATGGCATTAGGCGCTTTCGCCGCTAATTTACTCGCTACTTTTTGCGCAAGAGGCATCACTTCATCCGCAGCCACCACTTCATTCAATAAACCGGCTTGGTTTGCTTTGGCACTACCAAACACATCGGCCAGCATTAATAACTCAGCCGCTAAGCTGTGGCCCATTACTTGAGGAAATAACAAACTGGAACCACCTTCAGGGCACACACCTAAATCCACAAAAGGTAATTTAAAACGCGCATTTTCTGCCGCCACCACGTAATCACAATGGGCCAGCATGGTGGTGCCGATTCCCACAGCCAAACCATTCACCGCAGCCACCACAGGTTTTGGGTAACGGGCCAAGGCTAATAGAAAGCGCAATACCGGCGGCATATCATCTTTTGGAGGATTTTTAATAAAGTCTACTAAGTCATTACCACTGGTGAAATCACCGCCAGCACCATTGAACAACACCACGCGAACATCGCTGTTATCAGCACTGTCTAATAAGGCTTTTTCTGCGGCTAGGTACATCTCATTGGTGATGGCGTTTTTCTTATCAGCGCGGTCGAAACAAATGGACAGCACGCGATTTTCAATCTGGGTGGTGATCATAACCAAGTCCTTATTCAGGTGGATAAAACGAATCGTGTTTCACAAGTGGCCAGAGTTTAACGCTAAACCCCCATGAATATCAGTAAAAGCCCCTGAAATTTCTGCCAATCTGCCGTATGATGACGCCAATTTTCAATCTGATTTGGGGCCCATATGTCTGCCACGTTTTCTAAGCCACTGCGTATCGCCACTCGTAAAAGCAAATTAGCCCTTTGGCAGGCCGAATTCGTTAAGGCCGAACTACAAGCCCAACATCCAGGCTTAGAAGTGGAATTAGTTACCTTCACCACCCAAGGGGATAAAATTCTGGATACCCCTTTGGCTAAAATTGGTGGCAAAGGTTTGTTCGTAAAAGAGTTAGAAGCCGCTATGTTAGATGGCCGTGCAGATATCGCGGTACACAGCATGAAAGACGTTCCCATGGAATTTCCTGAAGGCTTGGGGTTAAGCGTGATTTGTGAGCGTGAAAACCCAACCGATGCATTTGTTTCTAACCAATACAAAACATTGAGCGATTTACCCCAAGGCGCCCATGTGGGAACCTCCAGCTTACGTCGCCAATGCCAGATATTAGCGGCTCGCCCGGATTTAAAAGTCAGCAGCCTGCGCGGCAACGTACAAACCCGCTTAGGTAAACTCGACGCCGGTGAGTTCGACGCCATCATCCTCGCCAGTGCCGGTTTGATTCGCTTGGAATTACAAGAACGTATCGCTGACTTCATCAGTGATGAAGTGAGCCTACCAGCAGGTGGCCAAGGTGCCGTAGGCATCGAGTGCCGCACGGACGACCAAGCGACCCAAGCCCTGTTAGCGCCATTGCATCACCAAGAAAGCGCCTATCGCGTTTTAGCCGAACGCGCCCTTAACCGTCGTTTAGAAGGAGGCTGCCAAGTACCGATCGCATGTTTTGCCACCCTTGACGGTGAAGAGATTCACCTGCGCGGTTTAGTGGGCAGCGACGATGGCCAGCAAATGATTCGCACCGAAATTCGCGGTCATGTGGATCAAGCGGAACAACTGGGCATTCAAGCCGCTGAAGACTTATTAGCCAAAGGGGCCGGTGACATCCTGGCTCAGGTTTACGGTCACGAGGTTAAGTAATCTTGTCCCAAACGATCCTCATCACTCGCCCTGAAGGACAAGGGGCAGACATGATGGCGCAACTTGAAGCAGCTGGCTGGCAATGTGTGCATAAACCCTTGCTACGCATTGCACCTTTTACTGAAGAACACGGCGCGCCGTTTTATTCCATGAAGCAACACATTATGGATTTAGATCACTATGACGTGGTGATCTCAGTCAGTGGCAACGCCAGCTCCCTAGCTGTGGATATGATCGATCAATATTGGCCACAAATGCCGGTGGGGATTGACTGGTACGCCGTGGGACCCAGTAGCGCCAAGGCGTTTCAGCCCCTTGGGATTGATATGCAAGTACCCACTCACAACCACAGTGAGGGCTTACTTGAACTGCAAGGCCTGCAAAACCTGCAAGATAAAAAAGTGCTCATATTAAGAGGTGTGGGCGGGCGTGAGCATCTCGCTCAGAGCCTCACTGCACGAGGCGCACACGTAGCGTATTGTGAACTCTACCAGCGCCAAGCCGTGCGCTTTGCTCAAGGTGAGCTTTCGGCACTACTCACACAGCAGCAAATACACTATGCTCTGCTCACCAGTGGCGAAATGCTACAGCAATTGGCCAATGAATTAGACGATGCCATTAAGCAAGATTTACACGTCATCGTTCCTAGCCAACGCATAGCCAATATGGCCCCAGAATTAAACATCACCCACATTCATGTGTGTGAACAGATAAATGGCCAAGAATTACTAGACTGTTTAAATAAGATTAACAATCATCTGGTTTAACTTAGCCTAGGTGGACAAGCGCAAGCCACCTTAAATCGCTTTACAAAAAGGATTCATCTCGTGAGTGATCAAGCTGCTAATACCAAGGCATTGCCGGCTAGTAAAAGTAATAATAAAACCCTAACCATCTTGGCAAGCGTTGTAATCGTGGCAGCGTTAGGTTTTGCCATGTATCGCGTAGAAAGCTTATTGCTAAAACAAGCCGCACTTGAACAAGAAGTGGCTATCTTGACTCAACAAGCGCAACAGCAAACCATGCAAAATGGTAAGCAACAAACCTTATTTGAACAAAGCGAACAATCCCTAACTGAAATGCAAGGCCAACTGGCCTTTATGCAACACACACTCAATCAAATTCCTGGCGCCCGTCTAGACGATTGGAAACTGGCCGAGACCGAATACCTATTACGCCTAGCCAATCAACGTGTGTACTTACAGCATGAATTCAAAGGCGCACAAGGGTTATTCGATGCCGCCAATCAGGTACTGGCCAGCTTAGACGATCCAAGCTTTGCATTAGTACGGGAACAAATCGCAAAAGAAATGTTACTGCTTGGCCAGCACAGTGAGTTAGATCGCGCCGGTATTTATAGCCAATTACAAGCCATTAAAGGTTTGATTCACGACGCCATTCAACCGCCACAAACCTTCATTCAAGAAACACCTGATGCAGTAGAAGGCACAGCAGACAACACCGATGTCAGCCTATGGCAACAGATCCTATCGCTTGTGAGTGTGCGATACCGTGACGATGCGTTTAACGCGCCATTAACCAATAGCCAATACCAGCTGTTAGAGCACAATATCAATCTCATGTTAGAGCAAGCTCAATGGGCATTATTAAAAGCTGATAATGCTATCTACCACAGCAGCTTACAAAATGCAGAAAACTGGATTGGCGAAAACCTAAGACACAGTAATGCCAATACACTGCTCAATAAAATTCGTGAGTTGAACAAAATAGATATTCAACAAACCACACCGGATGTGAATACATCATTACGCATGTTGCGCCAAATCATTCAAGATCGCACCTATGCCCCAAGCCCAATCAAACCTGTAGAAAAAACAGAAAAAGAAGCGGCACCGGCTCAAAAAGAGCAAAGCAGTGAGCCTGCTGAGCAAGCTCATCCAAAAGCACCCACTCTTAAAGATGCGCCTCAATTAGATAGCGCGAAACAGGAGCAGGCGTAATGAGTAAACGCTTAATCCTCATCGTTTTATTATTACTCGGCGGCAGTGTCGTTGGGCACTACATGCTGCAAGGCAGCGGCTATGTATTGGTTAGCTTTCAAAACTGGGTGGTAGAAACCAGTCTTTGGGTATTTATTATTTTATTAGCCGCCACTGTCATTGGCTTTTATGGCCTGGTGCATTTCATTATTACTTTAATGGGCACCCATCATTTATTTCGCAACTGGCGTGAAAAGCGTGGCATCAATACGGCCATTGGTAAAACCGTAAAAGGCCTCATTTTATTAGCCGAGGGTAACTTCAAACAAAGTGAAAAACTGTTAATGGCAGGCGCCCACGGCAAAGGCAAAATCATTAACTATTTAGCCGCCGCCCGCGCCGCACAATTAGCGAATAACTTTGAGCGCAGTGATGAACTGATGGCCGAAGCCGTCAAAAGTACCAAGGGTGCCGAACTGGCCGTGGGCTTACAACAAGCGCAATTACAATTAGAGCGTGAACAATTCGAACAATGTCTTGCCACCTGTTTACGTTTGAAAAAACAATTCCCTAAGCATCAGTACGTCAACAAAATGCTGCTGAAAGCCCACATGGCATTAGAAGATTGGCAGGCAGTGATTGAGCTATTACCTAGCTTAAATAAACATAAATTATTGCCGAACAAAAAATTTCAAATGCTAGAAGTTGAAGCTTACGGCAAATTAATTGAACACATGATTCGCTCGCGCAATACCGCCAGCAAAGACCCACAAGCTTTGATTCAAGTGTGGAAAAGCATTCCCACACGCACCATTAAAGAATTAGATTTTCTTCCACTGGCACATGCCTTCATTGAGCATCTGATTCAATTAGGCGCTCACCACGAAGCAGAAGCACAACTGCGTTATTTGCTGCAACATCACTTCAATGATGATTTACTTGCACTTTATGGCTGGGTCAAAGGCAAGGATGTGCAGCGTCAATTATTGTTTGCTAAAGACCTATTAAAGCAGCGTCCAAATGATGCGGTACTCTTGTTAGCGCTTGGTCGAATCGCGTTAATGAACGAATTATTCGACGATGCTCAAAGTTATTTTGAAGCCAGTCTTACGCAAGAAAACAGCGCCGAAGTTCGCAGCGAATTAAGCCGTTTATATCTTGCCCAAAACGAAAACGAAAAAGCCATTGCCATGCTACGCCAAGGTTTGGGCTTAGACTTACCCGATCTGCCATTACCTAAATAAGCAGCTACACTTCAAATTGGCCACAGAGTTTGTGGCCTCATTTTCCTTATTGCTACCGATACTCAGTGGAATGTGACCATGTCTGACAACGTAAATTACTCCAACAACCCTCTGCATGGTATTAGCCTGAAAAATCTATTGATTGAGATGGTGGATCATTATGGCTTCGAAATTTTATTTGCTTACTTGAATATTAATTGCTTCAAGACCAATCCAAGTATTGAATCCAGCGTGAAATTTTTAAAGAAAACCGATTGGGCTCGAGAAAAGGTCGAAGCCTTTTATATGTACGAATATAAAAATCTGCCTAAACCTTCTTCCACACAATTTAACATTCCACCACGGGATCGCATCGTGCCAGATCATCACGAAATCGGTGAGCCTGCCGAATTATCCTTAGAAGATGCCGAGCAGCGCCGTCAACAAAAAGCCAAGAAAGCCGCGGACTTTAAACAAGGTGGCTATGGTAAAAAACAAGGGTTTGGCAAGCATGGTGGCTCAAGAAATAACTACACGCCGGACAACCGTAATGATTCGGAAAAACCCAAACCGAACAAGACGGATAATTCCACAAGTTCTAATCCTTGGGGAAATTGGGAGAAATAACGCAGTTTTTGTAGGGCGGGCACTGCCCGCCAGCAACAATTTCCGTCAGGCAATACCTGACCTACGCTTATTACAAATCAACTGATTAACCGCACATATAGGTGCCCGTGCCCAC
Source organism: Gammaproteobacteria bacterium (assembly GCA_013373125.1). Taxonomy (GTDB): domain Bacteria; phylum Pseudomonadota; class Gammaproteobacteria; order Pseudomonadales; family Oceanobacteraceae; genus Bermanella. The sequence continues at coordinate 8,363 of JABXIK010000107.1, forward strand.
AGCCAGCAACTCATCTTCTTCGTTACGAAATTCCATGCGAGTCACCGCCACTTTAGAGCCAATACGCAAGATAGTCGCACTGGCAAAAAATTCTTTGCCTTTGCCGGGTCTTAAATAATCCACACGCATATCTATGGTGCCAAGCTTAGCTAAACTCTTAGCGCGCTCTTCTTGTGGTAAGTCTAGACGTTGCTTATACGCACCCACCAATGCTGCTGTGCCACCGGCCACATCCAATGCACTGGCGATCACTCCGCCATGTAAGATGCCTTGCAACCAATTACCCACCAGCTCTTTGCGCATGTTGATTTTAAATACCGCTTCATCAGCATCAAATCGATGAACTTCCAAACCGATATGCTGGTTAAATGGAATTTGGTTCATAAAGTTCAGCGCGAGATTTAACTCGGTTTCGGTAAATTCAGTTTTCATAAGTTAATCCATTTTCGTAAACATTTGGCCACTAACCGCGTCGCCATGCGTGCAACTTTTCAACTATTTTTAACAAGGACTGTGGAGCATGATTCCTTTTCCATTCGCCCGCTACGTATTTATTACTTTCCATCATGGTTGGATACGCGTGAATGGTGCCTAAAATTTTATTCAAGCCCAAACCATGACGCATGGCTAATACAAATTCAGCCATTAACTCACCCGCCATGGCACCCACAATAGTGGCCCCTAATATTTTATCTTTGCCCGGTACCGTGAGTACCTTTACAAAGCCGCGCGCTTGGCCGTCCACAATGGCACGGTCCAACTCTTTGATTTCATACTTGGTCACTTCGAATTCAATGCCCTGTGCCTTGGCATCGGTTTCATTCAGCCCCACTCGCCCCACTTGCGGGTCCGTATAGGTTGCCCAAGGGATAACAGAATAGTCGGCTTTGAATCTTTTTAAATGACCAAATAGTGCATTTACACTGGCATACCATGCTTCATGGGAAGAAACATGGGTAAATTGATAGCCGCCAATTACATCTCCCACGGCATAAACGCCAGGCATGCTGGTTTCTAAATATTCATCCACCAGAATATTACCGCGCTCATCTAGCTGAATATTGAGACTCTCAAGGCCGTAACCTTTTACATTTGCTTCACGACCCACAGCCATGATCATGGCATCAAAGCTTAATGTGCGTTCACCTTCTGGGGTTTCGATGAGGGCCTGTTTTTCTCCATTCACCACAGCAAATGACTTAGGCTTACACTGGGTGAGCAGCTCAATACCCTCCTCCTTAAATTGCGATGTCACTTCAGTGACCACGTCTTCATCTTCACGGCCTAAAATGTGTGGCGCAGGGTCTACAATGGTGACGTCACTGCCAAGGCGTTTAAAACTTTGTGCTAACTCACAACCAATTGGCCCCGCCCCTATTACTAATAATCGCTTAGGTAGTTCGGTGATACTCCATAGGGTGTCCGAGGTGTAATAACCCACCACATCCAATCCCGGAATGGGCAACACTTTAGGGCGACCACCGGCTGCAATAATAATATTGCGCGCGGTTCGAGTTTGCTTGCCTTGCTCGGTTTCAATTTCCACTGTCCATGGATTTACCAAGGTGGCACTACCGGTTATGCAATGCACGCCTAAACCTTCATAACGCTCAATACTATCGTGGGGCTCAATGTCTTTTATTCCCTGATGCACTGACTGCATCACCTGCGCAAAATCCACCTGTACTTGCTGGACATTCACACCCACTTTACTGGCATGTCGCGCCTCATGGGCAAGACTGGCGGCATGAATCAAGGCTTTAGAGGGTACACACCCAGTGTTTAAGCAGTCCCCGCCCATTTTGTGTTTTTCGATCAAGGTGACTTTGGCCTTGGTGGCCGCCGCAATATAACTGCTCACCAAGCCACCAGCGCCAGCCCCTATGACCAATAAGTTATCGTCAAATGACTTTGGTTTTTTAAACGCTTTCAATGCACGATTCTTTTTCACCTTATTAATCAGGGTACGCGCAAACCAAGGGAACAGGGCCAAAAGCACAAAGCTGCCCAATAAGCCGGGGGTTAAAATACCACTGACACTGAGCTCATCTAGTTGCCCCAGTTGAGCACCGGCATTCACATAAACTGCGGTACCCGCCAACATGCCCAGCTGGCTTACCCAATAAAAAGTCCATGCTTTAATGGGCATTAAGCCCATCACCAAGTTAATAACAAAAAACGGCACCACGGGTATCAAACGCAAGGTGAATAAATAAAACGGGCCATCTTTTTCCACGCCAGCATTGATGGTTTTCAAATAATTGCCAAACTTGCTTTGCACCCAATCTTTTAACAGTAAGCGTGTCATCAGAAACGCTAGCGTCGCGCCTAATGTGCTAGCAAAGCTAATCAGTAATAACCCCCAGCCTAAGCCAAAGATGGCGCCGCCAATTAAGGTTAAGGCTGCTGCACCTGGAATCGATAGCGCTGTCATCACCACATACACGGCGAAGAAAATGGCTGCGGTTAATAATGGCTGAGCTTGAAATAACTGTTGATAAAACTCAGGCGCTAAATACTGCTGAGCATCAAAAATAAACAATCCACTGACGATGGCCGCTATCACAGCGAGAATAATTAACTTTTTCATGGGCTTTCCAATTGGACAATGTTCAGTTTGGAGTCAGTATGACAGGCTTGGTTCATAATTGACGGCTTTTTTAGCGCTATACTAAAAGCATACGCTCTCGATGTTACGCAAAAGTCATCAAAGTGGTTTATAAGAGCGCATTCATAAGCAAAATAATCAGGCTTGCAGTACAATAGCCCCCATTTTAAGAATAGCTTGGAGTTCCCCATGGCATTTTCCGATGGCCAACGTTTTTTCCCTGAAACCCGTATGCGTCGCATGCGTGCCGATGACTTTAGCCGTCGCCTAATGCGCGAGAACCACTTAAGCCCAAGCAACCTGATTTACCCGATGTTTATTCTTGATGGCAAGAATCAGCGCGAAGCCATTCCATCCATGCCGGGTATTGAGCGCCTGTCCATCGATCTTGCGGTAGAAGAGTGTAAGTTTTTAAGCTCTCTTGGCATTCCTGCCGTCGCATTATTCCCAGTCACGCCGCTCGAGCATAAAAGCGAATTCGCTGAAGAAGCGTATAACCCAGATGGCATTGCTCAACGTGCGGTAAAAGCCATTAAAAATGCATGCCCTGAATTAGGTGTGATTACCGATGTGGCCCTAGACCCTTTCACCACACACGGCCAAGACGGCATCATTGATGAAAACGGGTATGTGTTAAATGATCGCACCATAGATGCCTTAGTACAGCAGTCTATTAGCCATGCCGAAGCCGGTGCCGATATTGTCGCCCCAAGCGACATGATGGATGGGCGCATTGGTTTAATTCGTGCCGCATTAGAAGAAGATCAACATGTGAATACTCGTATTCTGGCTTACAGTGCCAAATACGCATCCGCATATTACGGCCCATTCCGTGATGCCGTTGGTAGTGCGGGCAATCTAGGCAAAGGGAACAAATTCACCTACCAAATGGACCCAGCCAACTCTAACGAAGCATTGCATGAAGTGGGCTTAGACTTATCAGAAGGTGCCGACATGGTGATGATCAAACCGGGCATGCCGTATTTAGATATCGTGCGTCGCGTGAAAGATCAATTCCAAGTGCCGACCTTTGTGTATCAAGTGAGCGGCGAATACGCCATGCATATGGCCGCCATTCAAAATGGCTGGTTAGATGAAAAAGCGGTCATGCTTGAAAGCTTAATGTGCATCAAACGCGCCGGCGCCGATGGCATTCTGACTTACTTTGCTAAAGCGGCCGCCATCGAATTAAACAAATAACATAAGTTGTTTTTTACGTTTTAATAATAAGGATAAACATGAGCACAGCGGAAACCACAGACGGCATTGATCTCAGTTCACCGGAGTTTTATTTCAACCGTGAGTTGAGCCACATGCAGTTTAATATTCGTGTGCTCGAACAAGCCTTGGATGACACCCATCCTTTATTAAACCGCCTCATGTTTCTCTGTATCTTCTCCAGTAATTTGGATGAGTTTTTCGAAGTGCGTGTGGCGGAGCTTAAAAAACAGCTGGCGTTCAGTCGCGAAATCCCTGGGCCGGATGGCTCGCCACCAGCAGAAGTGCTCGAACAAATTTATCACTTGGTAAGTGAAACCGTTGAGCGCCAATATAAAATTTTAAACGACAATCTCTTTCCTCAACTAGAAGAAGAAAATATTCGTTTTATTCGCCGTGCGGATTGGACCACTAAACAAAAAAACTGGGTCAAAAAGTATTTCAACGAAGAAATCCAACCGGTTATCAGCCCAATTGGTTTAGACCCTGCGCACCCGTTTCCACGCTTGGTCAATAAATCCCTGAACTTCATCGTGGAATTAGACGGCAAAGATGCTTTTGGACGTAATACCGGTCTGGCATTAATTCCGGCACCGCGTTCATTACCGCGCATCTCACGTCTACCAGATGAAATCTGCGATGGCGGCGATAACTACGTATTCCTATCCAGTATGATTCACGAATTCGCCGATGAACTCTTTCCTGGCATGAAGGTGAAGGGTTGCTACCAATTCCGTCTAACCCGTAATGCGGATTTAACGTTTGATAAGGAAGACGTAGCGGATTTAGCCAGCGCCCTAGAAGGAGAGCTACACGCACGCCATTACGGTGATGCAGTACGCTTAGAAGTGGCCGATAACTGCCCGCCTGCCCTGTGGCAATTCCTATTGGATAAATTCAATTTAACTGAGCAAGACCTGTATCGTGTAAACGGCTTAGTTAACGTGCACCGTTTAATGGCCGTAGCCGCCGGTGCTGATCGCCCTGAATTACGCTACCCCCCCTTTACGCCTAGTATTCCAAAAGGCTTACAAGGCAAAAAGGATTACTTCGAAGCGGTTAAGAAAAACGATCAACTCATTTTGCATCCGTTTCAAAGCTTCACGCCCGTCGTGGATTTAGTACGCATGGCGGCTAAAGATCCGGACGTACTGGCCATTAAACAAACGCTATATCGTACCGGTGCCACTTCCGAGATTGTGGATGCGTTAGTGGATGCAGCACGAAAAGGTAAAGAAGTCACCGTGGTCATCGAACTACGTGCACGCTTTGATGAAGAAGAAAACTTACATCTAGCAAACCGCTTACAAGAAGCGGGTGCCGTTGTGGTTTACGGCGTGGTGGGCTACAAAACCCACGCAAAAATGTTGATGATTGTGCGTCGAGAAAGTAAAAAACTGCGCCGCTATGTACACCTTGGCACAGGAAACTATCACGCAGGTAATGCACGCCTCTACACAGATTACAGTCTAATTACCTGTAACAAAGACATTACCGAAGACATCCACAAAGTTTTCCAACAGTTAACGGGAATGGGCAAAGCGTTAAGTATTAAAAAGATTTATCACGCTCCGTTCACACTACATAAGAGCTTACTGGCTTTAATCGCCAAAGAAGCGGAAAACGCCAGCAATGGCAAACCTGCGCGCATCATTGTCAAAGTCAATTCATTAACCGAGCCAAAAATCATCCAGGCACTGTATCAAGCAAGCCAAGCGGGTGTACAGATCGATTGTATCGTGCGCGGTATGTGTCGTTTGGTTCCGGGCATTCCGGGTGTGAGTGAGAATATTCGCGTGCGTAGCATTATCGGTCGTTTTCTTGAACACACTCGTGTGTATTACTTTGAAAATAATGATTCACCAAAAATCTTTGGTGCCAGCGCCGATTGGATGGAGCGTAATTTATTAAACCGTGTGGAAACCTGCTTCCCAATCGACAATGAGAAATGGGCGGCTCGCATGAAAAACGACTTAGACTTGTACTTAAGCGATAACTGCCAAAGCTGGATTTTACAAAGAGATGGCAGCTACATTAAATCGGAGCCAAAAGACGGTGAAGACAAAATCAGCGCTCAGCAAGTGCTACTGGAAACCTTCGCTATCTAATATTCCTAAACCTATAAAAAAGCCCGCGTCACTTAATGACGCGGGCTTTTTTGTTATTAGCTTTTGAAACTTACTGAAAAGTTAACTCAAACATAGCTTCGCTTAATA
>JABXIK010000151.1 GCA_013373125.1 Gammaproteobacteria bacterium
AGATATCGATGAGCTGCCTGAGTTGGATGATGATTTTGATTTAGCGGTTGCTGCGCCGGCTGAAGAGCTAGAGTCTGTTGAAGATGTGGCTGCTGAATACAAAGAAGAGTTGCCGACACTGGACAGCGGAAGTGATGATGATTTCCCGCCTTTAGGTGACTTGGGTGATATTGACCTTGATAATCTAGATAACGATTTGGATTTCTTGAGCGGTACAGATGAGAGTGAAACAAAGCTTGATCTGGCAAGAGCCTATATTGATATGGAGGATCAGGAAGGAGCGAGAGAGATTCTTCAAGAGGTTTTAGAGGAAGGTAATGATCAGCAGAAACAAGAGGCTACCAAACTATTAGATAGTTTGGTGTAAATCGTAATCTGTTTGATGACGATCCCGAGTATGGCAACATGCTCGGGTTTTGTTTTTTTGGGTAGTAGAGATATGACAGAGCAAGAGCCAGTACAGAGATGGGTTGCTGGCGTTGAATACAATGGTGCTCGCTTTAAGGGCTGGCAAAAGCAAAAGCACCAGCCAGGAGTGAGCATTCAAGATGCACTTGAGAAGGCAATTTCTGAAGTCGCTGATCATGAAGTTGATATTGTTTGTGCAGGGCGAACTGATGCCGGCGTGCATGCCAGTGCGCAAGTGATCCATTTCGACAGCCCAGCTAAGCGCTCCGAGCATGGGTGGAAAATGGGTATTAATACCAAGTTGCCAGATGGTGTTTGTGTAAATTGGGTGCAGCCAATATCGAGTGATTTTCATGCCAGATTTAGCGCGGTTGCCCGACGTTATCGATATTTCATTATGAATAAGCCAGTTAAGCCCGGTTTAATGCATGATCAGGTTACTTGGTGGCGACATGAGCTGGATGCTGACAAGATGAATGAGGCGGCCCAGTCTTTAATTGGTGAACATGATTTTACCTCATTTCGTGCTCGTGATTGTCAGGCAAATCACCCAAGGCGTACGATGAAGGATATCAGTGTTAAGCGCATTGGGGATTGGGTGCTGCTTGAAGTATGTGCGAATGCTTTTCTATATCACATGGTCAGAAATATAGCTGGGGTTTTGCTGCCTATTGGAGAAGGGCGCAAACCAGTTGAGTGGTGTAATCAGGTGTTAAAAGCTCAGGATCGTACGAAGGCGGGTGTTACTGCGCCTGGTGAAGGCTTGTATTTTGTTGATGTGGAATACCCAGATTTTCCAGAGTTGCCTATTTATCGGGAAGGGCCGCCATTTTATCAATTGATGACGGCAGAGAAATAGTATGTTGAAACGAACTCGAGTAAAGGTATGCGGAATTACCCGTATTGAAGATGCAATGGCCGCAGTGGAAGCGGGGGCAGATGCAATAGGCCTTGTGTTTTATGAACCAAGTCCACGGTTTGTGCGTATAGAACAAGCAAAGGCTATAGCTGCCTCGGTACCTGCATTTGTTTCAGTGGTTGCGTTGTTCGTTAATGCTGAACCTGAGTACGTGCAGGAAGTGCTAAATAACGTTAGAATAGATTTACTTCAATTTCACGGTGACGAAGAAAATGACTTTTGTGGTCAATTCCAGCGCCCCTTCATTAAAGCCCAGCGTGTCCGGCAAGCGTCGGATGTGGTGGCGTCGAGCCTGCGGTTCCCAGACGCACTGGGCATACTGCTAGATAGCTATAAACCTGGTGTGCCAGGTGGAACCGGTGAGACCTTTGATTGGTCCCTGATTCCAGAATCTAAAACAAAACCTTTAATTCTCGCAGGTGGTTTAACCCCTGATAATGTCGCTTCAGCCATTGAGCAAGTGCAGCCATTTGCTGTGGATGTCAGTGGTGGTGTGGAGCAAAGTAAAGGCATTAAAGACCCTGTGAAAATAGATGCATTTTTAAGTGAGGTGTACGGTGTCAATCGATAACACGAATGTAGATTTAAAAGCGGTAACTGAATTGCCAACTGAAACAGGACATTTTGGCCCCTATGGTGGCCGCTTCGTTTCAGAGACGTTAATGGCGGCTTTGGATGATTTAACTGAGCTGTATGAGCGCTTAAGCAAAGATCCAGCTTTCCAGGCGGAATATGATAAGGATTTAGCCCATTATGTGGGTCGTCCTTCACCTCTGTATTTTGCTGAGCGTTTAACCGAAAAAGCAGGTGGCGCTAAGATTTATCTGAAACGTGAGGACTTGAATCATACAGGTGCTCACAAGGTGAACAATACCATCGGTCAGGCACTACTGGCTAAGTATACGGGCAAGCCTAAGGTAATTGCAGAAACAGGTGCTGGTCAGCATGGTGTGGCTACGGCTACGGTTGCTGCTCGACTGGGTTTGCAATGCACAGTTTTCATGGGCAAAACGGATGTTGAACGTCAAAAATTAAATGTATATCGCATGCGTTTACTCGGTGCTGAGGTGGTGCCGGTGACTTCTGGCACGGCTACTTTGAAAGATGCTATGAATGAAGCTATGCGCCACTGGGTGACCAATGTGGATGATACCTTTTACATTATAGGTACGGCAGCTGGTCCTCATCCATATCCAAAACTTGTACGTGATTTTCAATCGATCATCGGTCGTGAAACCAAGCGTCAAAGCATGGAGTTAGAAGGCCGCTTGCCTGATGCCGTAGTTGCGTGTGTAGGCGGTGGTTCTAATGCTATTGGTATGTTTTATCCATTTATTGAAGATGAAGCTGTGGCCATGTACGGCGTTGAAGCTGGTGGTCATGGTTTGGATGGCGATGATCACGCTGCGCCTTTATGTAAGGGCAAGCCAGGTGTGCTGCATGGTAATCGTACTTATTTAATGGAAGATGAGAATGGCCAAATAATGGGTACACATTCAGTATCTGCAGGTTTGGATTATCCTGGTGTGGGGCCTGAGCATGCTTATTTAAAAGATATTGGTCGCGTGAACTATGTGGCTGCAACGGATGATGAGGCGCTAGAAGCGTTCCATACCTTAACTGAAATCGAAGGTATTATGCCGGCGTTAGAGTCTAGTCATGCAGTTGCTTATGGTATGAAGTTGGCGGCGGGTATGGATAAAGACCAGATTGTTGTGATCAATCTGTCGGGCCGTGGTGACAAAGATATTCACACTGTTGCTTCTCTCGACGGCATCGAAATTTGAGGCTATTTGCTTGGAGCTAGCTGCATTGTTAATACGGTGTAAAAAGATCGCTCAGGTTGGTTATTTACGGATAATAAAATCCGCATCTTCGCGATCTTTTGTCTTGCCTTAACGGCTTCGCTAACGCTCCATGTAATTAAAAGTTTTTTGTTTGTAAGTTTAGAAAGCTTGTATCAGTAAAAATGTAGGGGTGCGCTTGCACGCGAAATGCGTCCTGTGGCTCAAAGGAATAAAAAATGAATCGAGTTGATCAATGTTTTGCCGATTTAAAAGCGGCAGGAAAGAAAGCACTCATCCCATATATTACGGGTGGTGATCCTAAGCCAAACTTAACGGTTGAGTTAATGCATACGCTTGTTGAAAGTGGTGCGGATATTATTGAATTGGGCGTGCCGTTTTCAGACCCAATGGCGGATGGTCCGACTATTCAGTTGGCGTGTGAGCGTGCTTTGGCTCATAACACCAGTCTCAAAGATATTTTGGGTATGGTGAAAGAATTTAGAGAGACTAACACTAAGACACCTGTTGTGTTGATGGGGTATTTGAATCCTGTTGAAGTGATGGGTTACGAGACTTTTGCAAATTTAGCAAAGGCGTCAGGGTTGGATGGCGTATTGGTGGTTGATATGCCACCTGAAGAATCTCAAGAGTTAGCTGGATATCTAAAAGAAAATGATTTGAAGATGATTTTCTTAATGGCGCCAACAACACCCGATGCACGTGCTAAAACCATATGTGAGCACGGATCTGGTTATCTTTATTATGTATCAGTAAAAGGTGTAACCGGTTCGGCTGCGCTTGATGTGGCGGATGTAAAAGCGAATTTAGATCGTATTCGCGAAAAAACTGACCTGCCATTAGGTGTGGGATTTGGCATTAAAGACGGTCAGACGGCTGCAGCGGTAGCAAAAGTCTCTGATGCGGTTATCGTTGGTAGTGCATTGGTTCGTTGTATTGAAGAAAATGAAAATGCGCCTGAAGTTATCAAGCAAAAATTGTCTTCCTTAATGAAAGAAATGCGCGAAGCAATGGATGCTTAACTGATACAGGGTGGGTCTATGAGTAACTGGCTTGATAAAATTGTTCCAGCAAGTATTAAAGCAAGTTCGGATGCGAAAGCGAAGCAAGTACCGGAAGGCTTGTGGACCCGCTGCCCTGATTGTCAAACAGCGCTTTATCAGCCAGATTTGGAGCGGAATCTAAATGTGTGTGACAAATGCGATCATCACTTTAGGATTTCGGCACGTCGACGTTTGCATCTCATATTGGATGTTGAGCCTCGAATAGAATTGTTCTCAAATATAGAGCCTACCGATAAACTTAAATTTCGAGATTCTAAAAAATACAAAGATCGTTTGGCGGCGGAGCAAAAGAAAACCCAAGAGAAAGATGCTCTTCTTGTTATGGACGGGAAGATCGAGGGGTTGCCTGTAATTACGTGTGCTTTTGAGTTCTCCTTCATGGGTGGGTCAATGGGGCAGGTGGTTGGTGAAAAGTTTGTGCTGGCGTGTGAGAAGGCACTTGCGGAAAAAAAACCTTTTATTTGTTTTGCTGCAAGTGGTGGTGCGCGGATGCAAGAGGCTCTGTTTTCATTGATGCAGATGGCGAAAACCAGCGCTGCAATAGAGCAGTTGAAGCGAAATAAGATCCCATATGTTTCTGTATTGACCGACCCTGTGTATGGTGGGGTGAGTGCTAGTTTGGCAACCTTGGGTGATATTATTTTAGCGGAGCCTAAAGCTCTAATTGGGTTTGCAGGTCCTCGGGTGATCGAACAGACGGTTCGTGAAACCTTGCCAGAAGGTTTTCAGCGTAGTGAATTTTTGCTGGAACATGGCATGTTAGATAAAGTGGTTACGCGTGAGAATTTACGGCCAACAATTAAACGATTATTGCAGTTATTAATGTCGTCATGAAAAAAAATTTAGATCAGTGGTTGGCTTTTTTAGAAAGTAATCATCCAACCGAAATCGATATGGGTTTGGAGCGAGTTCAGGCCGTTGCGCAACGGATGGATCTTTTGAAGCCGGCTGAAAAAGTAATTTTAGTGGCTGGTACAAATGGAAAAGGGTCAACCGTTACGGTATCCAGTCAAATTCTGCAAGCGATGGGAAAGAGAGTGGGTAGCTATATGAGCCCGCATCTACATGTTTACAATGAACGTGTGCGCATTGATGGTCAGCCTGTTACGGATGAGCTTATTGTAGAAAGTTTTGAAGAGATTGATGAGGCTCGACAAAATATTAGCTTAACCTATTTCGAAGTGGGCACATTGTCAGCTTTGTATATATTTAAAAAGCTCCAGGTGGATGTGGCGGTACTAGAAATTGGACTGGGAGG
>JABXIK010000072.1 GCA_013373125.1 Gammaproteobacteria bacterium
AAAAAGAATAACCATGCAAAAATTTAAAATGACATTTTTCGTTTCCCTGCTGGTTTTTCTTACTGCGTGCGGTTGGCATTTACGCGGCCAAGTGGATCTACCCATTGCGCTGCGTATTCTTAATTTGGATGCAAACGCGGCTGAGCCTTTAACTGAAAATCTAATTCGCCAATCTCTATTAAGTAATGGTGTGACGCTTTCAAGTGACGCGCCTTACACACTTAAAATTCTTGGCCAAAGCGCTAATCGCCGTGTGTTATCGGTTACCAGTAATGCGAAGGCCAGCGAATACGAATTAAGTGAAACCTTAAGCTTTCAACTATTAAATGCAGATAACCAAGCGGTCAGCGAAGAGCTCAGTGTCGTCAGTTATCGCACATTACAATACGATGCCAATGCCGAAATCGGCAAAGCCCAAGAAGAAGCTAACCTGCGTCGCGAGATGAAACAGTACAATGCCTATAACGTATTATTACGTTTAAAAGGCATTAAACTGACGCCCACCAAGGTGAAGTAAGCCGTGCGATTAAAACCGGAACAACTTCATCAGCACCTACAAAAAGAGATCAAGCCTCTGTACATCATCAGTGGTGATGAGCCTTTATTGGAACAAGAAATTTGCGACCAGATCCGCGCTGCGGTGAAAATCCAAGGTTTCGATGAACGCGAGGTGCACCATGTGGAAGGCAACTTTAAATGGTCGGAATTATTAGAATCTGCCAACGCTTTGTCTTTATTCTCGTCGCGCAAACTCATCGAGATACGCATCGAAAATGGCAAGCCAGGCGATCAAGGCAGCAAAGCCTTATTAGAGTTATTTGAAAACCCCAACCCAGATAACATCTTTCTGCTAGTTCTACCTAAGATTGATAAAGCGGCCACCAACAGCAAATGGTTTAAGGCGTTAGATAAGATTGGCGTGTTTATTCAGCACTGGCCTATTGAACGTAATCAACTCCCCGGTTGGTTGGCCAATCGCATGCGCCAATTTGGTATGAAAGCCGATCGTGATGCATTAGCGTTACTGGCCGATCGCACCGATGGTAATTTATTAGCCGGCGCGCAAGAAATTGAAAAATTAAAACTGCTGGGCCTTGAGGACATTCAAGCGAAACACATCGAAGCCACGGTTGGTGATGCCAGTCGCTACGATGTATTTGCCCTCTCCGAAGCCGCTTTTAAAGGGGATACGGCCCGCAGCTTACATATCCTAAGTACACTGCAAGGTGAAGGCATACACGCTCTTCAACCCTTAGCGATCCTAGCCAACGATATCCGCCAGCTATTAAGTTTTATCCAGTTAACTCAAGCGGGTACGGCAGATGATAAAGCCTTACAACAACTCAAAGTCTTTTGGCCCAAAAAACAAAGCCAGATCAAAGGCGCTGCTCGACGTTTAAGTGCAAGCTCAGTTCAGTCCAGTCTAGCCATTTGTAAGCAGATCGACTTGGCAAGCAAAAACATCATTCAGGATGACCCTTGGCGCTTGCTAAGTAGCCTAGTAACCAAACTATGCGGCCTAAGCGTCACCCCAGATAGACCCTAAAGTTATACTGAAAGCCCCTGCTGCTCATTATTTCATCAAAATCACGACTGGCTCTCAAATTGGCCGTGATTCACATCACCGCAAAACGTCCCAGTAACCACTAACCTGTGCACATATCGTTTAGTCACCCAAACTACACGAACAACGCACCACCTGAGTCAAACGCTCAGCATGGGCAATCACGCAAATGCGTGCTCTGGAGGTTTTTATGGGTTATGCCGTGCATCAAGATATGAACAATTCTGATCTCATTTGGGGGTTAGACCATATATCGCAGCAACAACGCGCCACCGATTTCGTGAAGCGCTTTGAAAACAAGCTATGCATTTTTTCACCAACGGTGAATCAGCTGTACAGTAACTACAATATCTTTTTCCCTGAAGATCAGGACAAAAGTATGGTGGTACTGCCCGACCCATATGCCTTTCACGATACGTTTAATCATATTCCTGCAGATGCGGTGCAAGCCACTGGCCTGCATATCATTCCAGGTGAAACCATTAATCGCAGCGGCTTGTATATTGTGATCACGCAAAAAGGTAAGAACGTGCGTTCGATTCCGATCCCATTCAAGGAAGGTTTGCGCCAAATATTAAAACGCTTCCAAGGCAACGACCCGTTTTTACCTGTGTTAAAGAAAGGGGATTTAAGAGAGTTCGACTCACAAATGCCTTGCTTGCATTTACACCGCTTACGTTTGAGCAGTCTATCGGATCTTTCAAGCCTCGAACGCCAAGGCATTAAAAATGTCATTAGTGAAAAGATTATGGGGATTTACCGAGAGTCATAAAACTTGTTACGTTCAAACAAAAATAACAAGCGAACAAGGAAAATAAAAAATGCGTTATAAAAAATCATAAGCCCGCCCAATTTGGATGCGGGCTTTTTTATTGCTTATTAAAAATTAACACGAGCAGCCACTTGCACTCGAGTTTCTTCCTCATAAACATTATCGCCTAATACATATGGATCATTAGAAATATCGTGCTGCAAATTGGCGCTCAATTCCAAGCTGTTTCGAGCGATTGTGAAGTTATGGGAGACCTTCATATCCAAACGCTCTATCTGAGTACGCGCTCCAGCGTCATTATTTTTGTCATCATAGGCATCAACTAAAATGTAACTCACCGACGAAAACGTATTGGCATTCCATTCTTGTAACCAGGCCAAGGTATGAGTATTTTGCGCGTAAATTCGTAACAGGACGTTCTCACGATATTCATCGTTTACATTATTAATATCCGTATCAGCATCCACATAAGCACCATTCCAACGCAGCTGTCCTTGGCTCCACACATCTGTACTGAATTGCCACTCAACCCCTTTGAACGTCATGCAAATATCATCGACCGTTTCCAATTCATCCAAGGTCAATGACTGGTAAAAAACATCACTGATGTTTTCTTGAAATAGTCGCACATCTAATTCGCTATTAAATTGAATAAAGCGTCCGTAATAACCCACCTCATAAGAACGAATAAACTGATGATCTAAATTTCCCGGCCCTTGCTGCGTTTGATAATAGGTTGTGCCGTTTAACGTCGCATTCGTTTGTGGGTTTTCTACCGTCAATTGCCAGTAGGCATCTTGCTCGAATAAGTCCGGACTCCGCACCGATTCACTATAAACTAAGCGTACGGATTGACTTGGGGTTAATTTATAATTCATGGCGGCTCTTGGGGCGAATACCAAATCCGCATCACTTTCTTGTTCGGCCATCACACCAAGATGCAAATTCATATTTGCAGAAGCTTGCCATGTGGCGCTGGCAAACACGCGATTAGTATCATTCGTTAAGCGCCCGTTAAAGTAGGTATGAGAGTCCACTTCGTCACGACGAAAACTAGCGCCGCTGATTAGGGTTAATTCAGGTGAATAAATAAATGTGCTTTGAACTTCAATGTCGAATCGATATTCGTCCAAGTCTGCATTGATCTCTCCATTCAAGAGATCGGGCGAACCAATATTAGTATCGTAATTTGCTCTAAAGCTATTTATCAAAGAATCTTCGACTTGATTGATGCCGTATGTTGCATCATAAGCAGTCAAATAATCATCAACTAGAGATAGCTGCCCTAAAGAATAAATATTAACAAAACCCAACTGACTTTTTTCTGCAGCTGATAGACTGCTGTAATAAGTCAACGCATCTGCCGGTGAGCCACCCTCGACCTGCTGTTTAAATACATCAACAGCATTAGTATTGCCACTCACCAATAAATCATTATTGCGATACAACTCTCTTAAATCGTCATCTAAATAAGCTACAGGGACATCGCTTACTCGGACCTTTTGTTTTTGGCGATACTGAGTGACATAACCACTCACTTGTAATTGATGTTTGGGCGATAAATCTTTGGTCCAACGGCTGCCCACTTCCATTCGTTGTTCGCTAATTTCATTTTCGTTAGTTTGAAATGCCATCTGATCTGCAAGCTGCTTTTTAGCATCCAATACAATGATGGAAGTTTCAAACTCCCCTAGTTTGGCATCTTGGTAGTAATGCTCAGCATCAACAAAGCGCGACACTCGATCATCGTTATCCACTGCAAAGCCATCATTTTGCTTTTGCGTAAACGATACTCGATAGTCACTCTTGCCTAAGCGAGCCCCATGGCGCAGGTAAACATCTTGCTCACCGTTATTACCGGTTTTCAAACTGGCAGTCGAACCATAAGTATCCGCAGGGTGCTTAGTTAAAATATTCACTACCGCCTGAAACGCGTTAGATCCGTAACTGGCGGAGTTAGGCCCGCGCACCACTTCAATTCGTTTGATATCTTCAAGTGCCACTGGTAGTTCAAACCAACTGACTGCGGCTAAACCGGCTCGATACATGGAGCGGCCATTGATCAACACTTGTAGGTTTTTAGGAAGAGCAGCCGGACCGCCATGATAATGCACTGCATCGGCATTATTGTTGTTATCCGGACCAATCATCATGCCAGGCACATAACGAAATAAGTCTGCTAAATTTTGCGCGCCCACTTGCTTTATAAAGTGCTCATCTAAAATGGTAACACTGGCAGGTACATCGGCTTGGTGTTGTTGCAATCGGGTGGCAGTTAATACCACAGGAACGGAGTATTCGTTGAATTCAGGAAGGTCAAATTCACTTAGCGACATGGCAAGTAAATCTTGCTCTGCATAGACACCCAAGGGTGCAAATAGACTTAATCCTACGACAGTGTTGCGGAAAAATTGAATCATGATGTAACAAATCCCTTGCGCGAACACAGATTGTGCCAGAAGCAATGGGAGTGTGGTAGCTCCTATCTTGATCTCAGACAGAGCCAACCACATTTATCGCAAAGATTTGTATAAGTTTTAATCAAGGCCTTTACAGCGGCTGCCAAAAATCAATTTCCGGCCCCACTGGTACCACTTGAGTGGGATTGATCATGGTATGACTGAAATAATAATGCTGCTTGATTTGATCCAACTTCACCGTTTCTGCAATGCCCGATTGTTGGTATAACTGGCGCAATAAACGCCAAAGATTTGGGTAATCCACAATACGCTTTTTATTGGTTTTAAAATGGCCCACATACACAGAATCAAAGCGCACAAGGGTCGTGAACAAACGCCAATCGGCTTCTGTAATTTGCTCACCGACTAAGAACGATTGCGATGCAAGCTTTTGCTCTAACCAATCTAGACTTGCAAACAATTCTTCATACGCTTCTTCATAAGCACCTTGAGTGGTAGCAAATCCACATTTATACACCCCATTATTAATGGTGTGATAAACCCGATCATTCACCTCGTCAATTTCGTTTTGCAAAGCGTGTGGATAGAAATCCTCAGTATTACCTGTTAAATCATTAAAGGCTGAGTTAAAGATACGGATAATCTCACTGGATTCGTTGTTAACTATTGTTTGAGTTTGCTTATCCCATAAAATCGGCACGGTAACACGTCCGCTATAATCGCTCTGCGCTTTGGTATATAACTGGTGAGCAAACTCAAAACCATATAAGTGATCGACAAATTCAGCGTTATCCACATCCGCTTG
>JABXIK010000037.1 GCA_013373125.1 Gammaproteobacteria bacterium
AAATTGGAAATTGGCGGCAGTTTATCACAGGCGCTAGCGATTCCTAAATGCCCTTCCATTATAACGACCCTATAAAACCTCAAGCATGCACTGAATCATATCCACTTCATCTATGGGTTTGGCTATATGACCATTCATACCGGCTTGCATGCATTGTTCAATGTCTTCCTTCATGACATTGGCAGTCATGGCTAAAATAGGGATATTATTGAATTCAGACTGCTCGCGAATTCTGCGAGCAGCTTCAAAGCCATCCATCACTGGCATTTGTATGTCCATCAAGATGATATCAATACTCGATTTATGCTCATGCAAAACGTTAACGGCATGTTGACCATCATGGGCTGGTATAACTTTCGCTCCTTGCTCTTCCAACAATTCGGTGGCGATCATACGATTAATTTCGATATCTTCCACCAACAATACAGTTACGCCAAGTAATTGGTTATCGCCTTTTGTTTCTGGTTGCACATCCTCGACGGTTTCATCAATAACCAGCATCTCTTCCAGTGAACATAATTGCACCCTATCCCCTTTTTTCATAGGGACATGAATTTCAAACTCACAGCCTTTACCGGCATCACTATTCAATGTAATTCTGCCTCCCATGAGTTCAATGAGTTGTTTAGATATGGCCAATCCCAAACCAGTACCACCAAACCTACGGGTTGTGGAATTATCGGCTTGTCTAAAAGACTCGAATAAATGGGATTGTTGATCTTTAGATATACCAATTCCTGTATCTTTCACCGAAAAATACATCTGATAAGCATGCTCATCCTCAGCGGTCACATCAATCGTGACACGCACTTCTCCCTTACTGGTAAACTTAAATGCGTTACTGCATAAATTTAATAATACTTGTTCTAAGCGTAATGCATCACCCATAAGATATTTGGGTAACTTTTTATGGGATTCAAATTCAAAACGTACCGATTTATCGGTAGATTGTATAGAAAAAATGGCATGCAATTTTTTAATGACATCCGGTAATTCAAATTCAACCGTTTCTAGTTCCATTTTTCCTGATTCAATTTTAGCATAATCCAGCGACTGATTAATCAATGACATTAAGGTTTGAGTGGCCAGTTTTGATTGATTCAAATATTGTTTTTGATTAACGCTCAATGGTGTTTTTAAACACAAGTTAATTAAACCAATAATGGCATTTAATGGTGTTCTGAATTCATGACTCATGGTCGCTAAGAACTTGGATTTCGCTTCGTTTGCCTGCTCTGCATGCTTCATGGCTTGTGTTAACTGATTTGTCTTCTTTCTAACCATATTACTAGTGTGCTCAACTGCACCTGTGATCATCAATATAAAGGTTTGCATTAATGCCGAAATTAAAAAACCACAAATTAAAATAATCCAGCTCACCCAATCCTTGGTTTTAGCTTTAAAGTCACTAAAAGGTTTAAATTCCAAGGCATATTCACGGTCTTGAAAAGAAACGGTTCGTAAAACCTTGGGATAAAAGCTATTTTCATCAATTTCGGTTTGGATCAGATCATGGGCACGGGTGTTATCAGTGGCATCTTTAATCTTAATGCTCATACGAGCGTTCTGAGCTTGTTGTAACACCTCCCCCATGATGCCACTGATGCGGTACACACCACTTACGTAGCCTTTGAATACCTTAATATCATTGTGTATCTGCCAAACCGGCAAATAATAGATCACAGCACGTTCTTGTTCTTTCTCCTGAACCAGTGTTAATGGTTTTGTCACTCGACCCTTGCCATCGAGTTGTATCAGCCTTAATAAGGCTAATCGCCCAGGCAGACTGGCTAAGTCTAAACCTAATGCACGTTTATTTTTTTCGTAAGGATAGATATACAAAACAGGAAAATATTCTTCTTGATCCTTTGCACGAGTAAAACTGCCATCTGCATTACGCTGCATAAATTGAAAAGTAGGATAACCTTGTTGCCGCAGACGGGCTTCTTGCTGTTTACGTAAATAGTGCGGTGTAATTTCCGTCCAACCTACTGCAAACAACACATCATCTTGATTTAATAAAACTTCCGAAAACGTTGAAAACTCATCATAGGAAATATAGTCACTTCCTTGAAAGTAAGCCTGATAAGCCAAAAGTTTATTGCTCGAGACCAATAAACGCTCTTCGATTCTCTGAGTTAAACGATCCGCCACATCATTGATTTCCCGTTCAACATTTTTGTCTCGAGTACTTGTTGACCAAATAAATAGCATCCAGGTGACAAGAAAGATCAAACTAGAAGGCGCAACGACTTGCCACTTACGATAGGAGCGTACTTCCACACGTTTGGTAAACAACAATAAAATCATGGGCGTAAATAAAAACACCCCAATAGTGTCTCCTAACCACCATGTCAGCCAAGTGAAGCCAATTACTTCCGCTGGAATTACGTCATTTAAATACAAACTGTATGCACCAAACGTGGCAGCCACTAAACAACTCAGTGGGGCCACCATTAATGCAAACCTTAAAATGGTTTTAGGAGTATCGATTAGACTCTCGCGCCCTAATAAACGCTCGAACAGAAAATACCCTAGCCACAATTGCAAGCTAGCACCTAGCGCTATTTCAGCAGGTAAAAGGCATTGTTGAAGAGTGAATTGAGTAAATCCAGAAGTACTAACCTCAAGATTTAACAGAAAAGAGCCAGTATACGTGCCTAGGGTCACGCCGACTAAGCAGTAGCGCACAGCCAAGGCCAAGGCCACACCGGACGCAGGCCAAACGGCTGAGGCAAAACCCGGTGGAATAGCAAGCTGTAAACCAAATAGACCAGCCAAGTAATACGCCACAGCGGATACCAGCCAAGCTCGAACCCATTTCATCATGCCATTCCTACCTCCATTACATAGAGTGTAGTCGTTTTTGTAGGCAAGCTGCGGGCTTAGATGGGCTTAGTAAAAGGTAGTGAACGCTGGCACATCGTGTCTTACCAAGGCATTGGCACCGACAATGGCGCCTTCTCCAATGGTGACTCCCGGCAATATTTTAGCGCCAGCTCCAATCCAAGCGTCAGACTCGATGACCACGGGCTTCGCTACGCACAATCCTTGTCGACGTAACTGTACTTCCCTAGGGTGATCCACAGTATAAATATGCACATCCGGACCAAGTAAAACATGATCACCAATCAAAATGGGCGCACTGTCTAGTAACACACAATTAAAATTAATAAACACGTTCTCACCCAAGAATACTTGCGTGCCGTAGTCGCACTGAAAGCCAGGTTCAATGGCCACCTGTCGTCCTTTACTTTGGAATAATCGGGTGATGTGTTTTAAATTTCCTTTACTTGGGTGCGCATTATAACGGGCACAAGCTAAACGAGCTTGCTCACGCAAAGCACGCAGTTGCGCAGCAGTGGGATCAAACCACTGTGCGCTTAACATTTTTTCTAACTCGGAGTGTTCGGCTTCCATTAAACGACTTCGACTGGTTGCACCTTCATTTCAGGCTCAGTAGTAAACCATAAATACAAAACCGGCACGACATATAAACTGAGTAAAGTAGATACCATCAGCCCGCCAATAATGGCCCACCCCATGGGAGACCACATGCTGGAGCCACTTAGCGTTAATGGCAATAAGCCTGCAATGGTGGTGACCGTGGTCAACAAAATGGGCGTCATACGAACTTGAGCACTTTGTGCAATGGCACTCACTAGCGCCTCCCCTTCCGCTAATTTTTGGTTAGCGTAATCCACAATGATGATGGCATTATTCACAACAATACCAACCAACGAAGTCAGCCCAACAAACGCGGTAAAGGAAAAAGTATAACCACTCACAAACAATGCAAAAAACGCCCCCGTCGCAGCAAACGGAATGGCACTAAAAATGATCAAAGGCTGTTTAAAAGAACGGAACTGCATAACCAATACCGCAAAAATCCCCAACATGGCAATGATCAACGCTTTCGCCATACCGCCAAACGATTCTTGACGATTCTCCTGTTCACCACCTATGGATAACACTATGCCTTGAGACAAAGATAATTCATTTAACTGTTCGCTGATTTCTTTTGTTACCTTCGCCACATTAAAACCACCGCGTACATCTGCCGTTACCCGAGCCATACGTTGCATGTTGTGATGTTGAAAACTAGGAATGCTACTGGCCAGTTCTACTTTCGCAACTTGCTTTAATGGCACCATGTGACCGCTTGGAGTTTGCAACTGCAACGTATCAAAGGCACTTAATTGCGGCTCATCTGAATCAGCGGATTTTAACGTGATCGTGTAATCATCGCCTAAATCATCCTTATAAATTCCCATGGGTAAACCCACTAAAGCAGAGCGTATGGTTTGATCAATGGTATGCACCGCCAAACCTAACATAGCTGCTTTATCACGATTGATCGTTAATTGAATATCAATTTTGTGTTTTCCAATTGGGTTATCCACATTGACTGTGCCACTGTGTTCAGCCATCACGGCTTCCACTTGTGCCGCTGCCTGCTTAATACTTTGCCATTCATCTCCCACCACTCGAATGGAGACGGGAGCGGCCGCTGGTGGCCCTTGATTAAATTCTTTGATCAACACTCTCACACCCGGGAATTGACTGAATTCATGACGCAAACCTTCAACGAAAGGCTCCACCACATCCAGTTCGCTCGCATGTAACTTCACAAACAACTGCGCAAAATTTGGCGTCTGACGGTTTGGACTCACATTGTAATAAATTCGTGGATTACCACGCCCTACGTTTACCACGACATCATCTACTAAGGATTTGGTTAGTAAGATTTTTTCAATAGACTGAGCTTGTGTTTGGGTTTGAGTAAAACTTGCCCCTTCTGGTAATTCTAAGTTCACCAAAATCATAGGTTTTTCTGCTTTAGGAAATAAACTCACACCAATCAATGGAAATAACGCCAACGCCAAAACAAAAACCGATATTGCAATCAAGATGATGCGTTTAGGATAAGTGAGCGCCCAGTTCAAACTGCGTGCATATCGCCCGCTACTTAATTCATCTAACTTGGTTTGCAATTTCGTCGCGCCAGATTGTTTGCAACGTAAACGCGTGCTTAATAGTGGTGTTAATACCAAAGCCACCAATAATGAAGCTAAAAGCGTCAATACAACGGTAACAGGCATCGATCGAATAAACATGCCTGAACCATTTTGCATTAAAAGCATAGGCACAAAGGATAAAACCGTGGTTAACGTACCACTGATGATAGCCATAGCCACTTGTGAACTGCCTTGCTTAGCCGCTTGTTCAGAGTCTGCCCCTTCCCGTTGCAAACGCATGACGTTTTCAACCACCACGATGGCATTATCCACCAGCAAACCAAGTGCAATCACTAATCCTACTATGGACATTTGTTGCAGCGCATAACCGGTTAAATCCAACCAACCAATCGCAATAAAAATGGAAATGGGGATGGCCATCACCACCACAAAACTTGGACCACGCCCCAGTACTAACAAACAAGCAATGGCGACCAGAATCAAACCTTGTAATAAGTTACTGAAAAAACCATCCACACGCTCTTCCACACTCAAGCTTTGATCATTAATGATGTGAATTTTAATATCATTAGTTAGAGTTTGCTGATAATCCGCCAGTGCCTGCTTGACTTGATCACTCACATTAAAAATATTACTGCCATTACGTTGAATGACACTCAAAAACACGCTGGCTTGATCATGGTAAAAGCCGCGATAACTTGGTAAACCTTCACGAATCACCACTGTGGCCACATTGCGTAAATAAATGGGTTGATCATCAATGGCGGTAATGATGATGTTTTCAATATCTTGCAAACGTTTAAATTCGCCACTGGTCAATACACTAAATCGGCGCTCACCCGCGTGCACATGTCCACCGGGAATATTCAATGACGCGCTATTCACCGCTTGATACACACTTTGCAAACTCAAGCCTAATGCATGCAGTTTGGCCGGCTTTAATAACACTTGCACTTCCATATCTGGCAGCGCTTCCACATCAATGCGTTTTACCCCACCAATGCGCTCCAAACGGGTTTCTAATTCTTCACTAACGCGTCGCACTTGAATAAAATCGTGGGATTCTGAGGACAATGCAATTTGTAAAATGCCCACTTCACTGGGTGACACTTTTTTAATATCTAACTTCACAATACCATCGGGTAAACTGGCACGAATGTTATTGACCGCCGTTAACACATCATCGTATTTTTCATCAGGGTCTGAACCGTAAAGAAACTCCACCTCAAAACGCGCTAAGCCATCTTCAATATTGGTTTTAATCACCTTGATGTCTTCTAATTCATTAACAGCCGACTCAATGGGGTCCACCACAAGGGATTCCATATCCTTAGGATTGGTGCCAGGATTCACCACCAAAACAGATACCGTGGGGAAATCCAATTGCGGGTCTTCAGCTCGCGGCATGGTCATATACGAAACCAAACCCAACAAGACTAAAATACTAATCACCAAATACGTGATTTGATGATTATCGATGGCTAAAACCGGTAACTTCATGGGAGTCTCCTAAAATTTAACCACAGCAATATCTTCAGCGTTTTTAATAAACGGTCCGCCTTCGATCACAATATTTTCACCATCTTTTGCACCGGATTTAATGTACGCAAAATGGGTATCCACATAAGCTAATGTCACTGTACGCAATTGCGCATGGCCTTGTTCATCCAATACATAAATGCGTGCATCTTGTCCTTGGGCTTGTATCAAAGCTGACATGGGAATCTTGGCCACATGGGTTTGGATGCTAGGGGTAATTTCGGTGTGAGCAATCAAACCGGAATACAAACGTTTGTTGGTTCGAATGCTTAAATCCACTTCAAAGGTTTGTGTACGGCCATGGGCACGACCCGCAATTTCGCGCACGCTTGCTGTAAAGTTTTCACCCGGAAAAGCATCCAGTTGCAAATCGGCCTGATCACCAATATTTAAATTCACCACATCCACATCGGCCACCGCTAAATGCACGCTCCAACCTTGTTGATCATCCGCAAACATAAACGCTGGCTGACCGCTGCCAATCAATTCATTGGCTTCCACATGACGATTCAAAATTCGGCCATTACTGGGGGCGTGAATTTGTGCATATTTACGATTGAATTTAGCGATTCTTAAATCCGATTGAGCCACATTGACTTGAGTTTGTACTTGGCGAATACGCTCGTTAGAAGCAAGCTGACTATTTTCTAAGGCGGTTAAACGCTCTAATTGACGCTGCGCATCCGATAATACCGCTTGTGCTTTTGCCACTTGCGCATCCATTTCCTCTAATTCCAATTCAGCCAAAAGCTGACCGGCTTTCACGTTCTGACCTTGTTTCACCAATACCTTGGCCACGATACCTGGCACTTTAAAACTCAAGGTTTGTTCCGACACCGGTCGAACTAATCCACTGGCCACCACAGTTTTAGCGTGATTTGCAAACTCGATTGGTTGCACACGAATCGCCGTCGGCTCCGCCACAACCCACCCACTTAAACTGGTTATTAACCCCAAGACCCATACTCGTAACATCACCATGACCCACCTCATTCATATGCGGAACTAGCCGATTGGCATTAATCGGCTAATGTTTACAGTGAACACATACTAGAACTGGATGTTTACACTGTCAACTAAAACCTGAATAATAGAGCCCATGAATTCAAAGACTCAATATCATCATGGCGATTTGGCCAGCGCTTTTATGGATGCGGCGATCAAGCGTATCGCGCAAGAAGGGGTAGATAAACTGAGCTTGCGCGCAGTAGCCCGTGACTTAGGGGTAAGCCAGACAGCGCCTTATCGCCATTTCACCGATAAGACCCACTTACTGACTTTGCTCGCTCAGCAAGGATTTCAGGAGTTGACCGATGTCACCCATACGGCGGCCATGGAACACCCCAACCACACGCTAAAAGCCATGATGGCTGTGGGCATGAGCTATTTGAAATTCGCGCAAAACCACCCAGAACATTATCGACTCATGTTTGGTGGCACACTCAAACACGATTGCGGAAACGATGACTTAATGAATTCCAGTCTCACCTCTTTTGGGGTGATTCTGCAACAAACCACATTAGGCGTAGAACGTGGGGATTTAATTCAAGAAGACCCAGCTTTGCTGGCGCGCAGCTGCTGGGCAAAGGTGCATGGCATGGCCATGTTACTGATTGATGGATTTTACGCCGATCATGACGCCACTGCGCTAGAGTCCATGTTGCGCTCCATGCTTTGGATTAGCTTGCGTGGCACGACATCTCAACCGGTTTCTCAATCGCCGTTAGACTAAGCAACTCAACCTTTTCTTTATGATGGCATTGTCTGCTCGGCTGCATGTTCGTCATAGTGGTTACTGCGCAATAACGTATGTAAATCGTTAACACGCACACCGTATTTGGTCATAACAGCATGCGCGGTTTTCGCTGTTAGTTGGCGTATATAAAAAGGTTCGGCCACAACAAAATGGTGGATACTGTGAGTACTGCCAAAATTAAAACAAAACAACTGAAATGGCCAAAACACAGGGTGATTTAACACCTGCGTTTGCTGCAATAAACTATTCACGCCGCCGTAATAATGCATGTTGGAACTAATGAAATTTAAACAAAATGAGCGCAAATAAAACGGGGCAATCAATATAACAATTAAAGGCTCAATACTTGTGAAAAATCCCAGTGTGCTGACACTCCAGTTCATATTCACACCCGCCATATCTGCGGCAAAACTCAATAAATGAAACCCTAAAAAGCTGTACCACAATATTGCTGTCATCACTGCAAACGGAAAGTTCGCAAGTACAATTCGCGCAACACCTTTAAGTTTTTCTCCACGCGGGCGTTGAATTATCGCCCGCAGAATATTGCCAGTGAACGTATCCAGCATGATAAACAATCGTAGTGGCCCATACGCTAAGCCATTGCCAATGCCACGCTCCTCTAAATCTTGTGGTGTACCCGATACCTTGTGGTGCAGAAAATGTAAGTGACGACGAATCCAAGGATTGATGGTACCAGGTCTTAATATCCACCCCACCAATAGCATGGTGTGGTGCAGCCAGCGGTGTTGTTTAAAATATTGCCAATGGATTAAATCATGCTCCAACTCATGTAAAAGCGACGTAAAAAAAGCCACCAGCACAATGCACAGCCACGCAGGAAGACCAAAAGAGAGATACCCCCAAGCGCTCAAACCCACACCCAGCACAGCAAACAAAAATATCCCCAAGCCCATGACATCTTGCTTAGCCAAAATCGGAAAGCGACTTCGATATTCATCGCCTTTTGCTCGAATCACTGCGCGTATATCGTCAATGGCAGTCGCTTCATTTTGGTTATTCATATCTCACCTTTTTAAATTTATTTTGCCTGATTTAAGCAAATGCAATAAATTAGGCTAATAAAAGATGCATATATGGCCGATAAACCACTCTTTTTTGGCCTAATTGAGAAGATCATGTCCGACTTAAACCAACAGGCCATTTACCCAAATTGTGAATTATTTTTAATTCGCCGCTTTCTTCAAACCCAAGGCATTCAAGGGGAACAGTGGTTATTAGGGACAGGCCTTAGCGAACACGATTTAAAAAGCGCTGACTTAAAAGTCTCTTTGCAACAGTTCGATATCGTCTATCGCAATGTTTATCGCTTATGTTCACAGCCCGCACTGGGGATTGAGTTAGGCAAATCCCTGAATTTATCTCGCTGGGGTGTGCTCGCCTGTGCCTTACAAAGCAGTAAACACCTAGGGGATGCACTGAATACAGCAAAAGAATATCGCCGCCTAATGCGCAGTCGTTTTCAACTCATACCTGAAACACAAGCCAAATTTATTGCGGTGAATATTATTCCCCATTCTGAAATGGGGTTTGCCGTGAGCGAAGACTTTACCCTTGATGTACTATTGGGAAGTTTATGGCGTTTAATGCAAGACCTTAGCAACACGCAAGCGAGCTTCGAGAAAGTACACCTGACACGCCCTGCTCCATTAAACAAATCGCTTTATTCACAATTACTGCAATGCCCTGTGTACTTTGGACAAAAGCAAAACGCCCTCTATCTAACCCAAGAATCGCTTCTCTCCCCTTTGCCACTAGCAAATCTTGCTAGCAAACGCCAAGCATTATTATTGTGCGAAACAGATAAACAATTATTGGAATTAAGCTTTCAACAAGACACGTCTGCACTGGTGCTTCAAACCTTATTTAATAGCCACCATGAAGAGTGGAAGTTACCAGTGGTTGCCAAAAAACTTGCGCTATCAGAGCGCAGCTTGCGTCGAAAATTACATCAACAAGGCAAAGAATTTCGTGAACTTAAACAACACAGACAAATGCAATTAGCCATAGAACTACTTATGCAACCATTACCTGTGACTCAAGTAGCCGAACAATGTGGATTCAAAGACAGCGCCAGTTTTCGCCAGCGCTTTAAAGACAACATGGGCATGAGCCCAAAACAATTTCAATTGGATAACGCCAAAATTAAATTAACGCTTCACACATAAAGTTAAGCCATCAGCTATGGGTAACTGACTGAGCTCAATGCGCTGATCGGACTTCAACTTCAGGTTTAATTGACGGATCGCTTGGGTATCCACATCTTGAACATGCACATCCGCCACACGCCCACCCCACAAAGTATTATCAATTAAAATTAAGCCCCCAGGGCGAATTAACCTTAAACAGGCTTCGTAATATGCATCATAATTTTCTTTATCGGCATCAATGAAGGCTAGGTCAAAACGACGCTGTTGCCCCTCACTGATTAAACCATTTAAGGTTTCTAAAGCTGGCGCCAAGCGTAAATCACAGATGTCATCGACTCCCGCCTGCTGCCAATAGCGCTCTGCTACTGCCGTCCAATATTCATCCACATCACAACAAATTAAGCGCGCTGGGCGAATCATGTTTTGCGCCATACAAATGGAGCTGTAACCGGTAAAGGTTCCGACTTCGATGATGTTGCGCGCCCCCATAAGCTTAACCAACAAGGCCATAAACTGCCCTTGCTCTGGAGAGATCTGCATTCGCGCCAATGGATCACTGGCGGTTTCATCCGCCAAAGCTTTGAGTAAATCGCTCTGACGTGAGGAGGTGTTCATAAGATATTGGTAAAGCTGATCGTCCACATTTAAAGTTTGTTTTGTCATGGGCTTTCCTTATGCCATTGCATCTTTTAATGAACTTTACGCCGGCTTAACACTTCTTATCAATCGGCTGAGGTATGCTAGTTTGTGTTGTTTAAGCACTTATCCGAGTGTTACCCCACGTTTAAGTGAACTCAACACCATAGTCCCTTCGCCCCTCAGGCTCGCCTGTAGGGGCTTTTTTATCTAGATATTATTAATCGATTAACCGTACATTTTCACAAATGGGTTAGTTTGTTTCTCGTGCCCTATGGTACTCATTGGCCCATGTCCTGGAATAAAGCGTGTGTCATCCGGTAGTGTAAATAATTGCGTCTTAATGGCATCCAATAAAGTTTGATGGTCCCCTTTGGGAAAATCTGTACGCCCAATGCCACCGTTAAACAATACATCACCCACTACCACTAATTTGGCATTTTCGCTGTAAAACACCACATGGCCTGGGGTGTGTCCGGGACAATGCTTAACACTTAACGACTCATTGCCCACTTGCACATTGTCATCTTGATTTAACCAAGTATCAGGGGTGAAGGGAGTGGCTTGAGGAAAACCAAACATGGCGCTTTGCTGCGGCAACATATCGATCCAGAATTGCTCTTCTTTTTGCGGTCCAACGATCGGCACAGCATAGCTCTGGGCCACATCCGCCGTGGCACCAGCGTGATCAATGTGACAATGGGTTAGCCAGACCGCGGTTAATTTCACCCCGAGAGCTTTAAGTGCTTGATCGATTTTATGCTGATCGCCACCTGGGTCCACCACCACGGCGTCCATGGTTTCATCACACCATAAAATACTGCAATTTTGCTCGAAGGCCGTCACGGGTACGATCTGGAATTGTAGGGCCATAATTGTGTTCCAATCTTTAAATTGGCCCTAGTTTACCAGTACAAAACAGCGCTTCCCAGAGACTAATGCAGTTCGGGCTCTGTATGGTGTTTATGGTATTGCTCTATTTGCAACAAGCCTTTTTTCACCAGCACATCTAACTCAGGGTGATCCTTGTGTTGATTACGCCACAATAAAAACAGCAACTTCTTCAACTGCTTCATTTGCCACTTAATTTCACCATACATGATTTCTAAGCGTTCAATGGCTATGAAGTCTTCTTGGTTTTGTGAAACAAAACTGTTGAGCATCCATTCACTGTGCTCTTTTTGTAAAATGCCAGAACGCACTAAGCAACGATGAATACGTTGCGCCATGTTAGTTAACATAGTGCTGCGTTTGGTGTCTTCTAAGTGCGGGCGTACACTGGTCACTAAACCATACAACACGCTGTAATCGTGATGAATCCATTCGTTTTCTAATTTTAAACGGCTCATTAATTCCGGCATTTTTTCATCGCTATACACACGTTTTACTGGCCACTGAATATCGGCAATCAATTTCACTGTGGCATGAAACACCTTGCGACAATACATATCCGGATTTAATTGCAATATGGGTAAAAGCGCATCAATGCCCAAATTGCGCGCCGACAATTCACGACGATAAAGCGCAATACAGGTATCCGCCATACCGATGATTTGCCCCATAACAGAAAGCTCTAATCCTTTTTTGGAAAACGGATAACCTGAGCCATCCACGCGTTCATGGTGCTCCAACACGGCTTTCGCAATAACATTAGGCATGTGCTCAATGGACTTTAAAATGTCATGACCAATCAACGTATGGCGTTGCATTGCGTGCCATTGCTCAGGCGTGTAATCCCCTTTAGTGGTCACCAAGTCCGTGTCTAAATGTAAGATACCAATGTCATGCACTAGCCCAGCTAAAAATGCAGCACTGCATTCTTCTTCTGGCGCATCCAATTGATTGGCAATCGCTAAGCTAATGTAAGCACTGTAAATGGCTTGTTTAAATAACTGTGGCATGACGGCTTTTAAAATCGTCATTTTTTGAATCAATAGTGGAAATTCATGATAGTAACGACAAGCGCGTTTAAGCGGCTTTTGTAATTGCCAACGTTCATGAAACAAACCGATATCAGGATACTGTTGAAACACTTGCTGATAGCCTTTTAACAAAGACACACCATCAAAGTTGTGATTCAACGTGATGCATTGCTCAAGAGGGACTTTTAAATTGTGGTTCACAATTTTATCAGTCAAAACAGAATCCAACTGGCGGCCTTTAGGGATAATAATGGCACCAGATTCATTACGCACATCTTCACTAATGGTTACCCCATGAGTTTGGGCAAACGCGGTGAGATGCTTTAAATAGCTTTTATGGATATCAACAGGACGTAACATAATAAAACCCTACGCTGTGAACCTGTTATCAGATTAGCCGTGATGAAGTCGCAAGAATAGCGCGTTTTGTAGAGTTTAAGTAGGAGTAAAGTTACATAGTGTAAATGAATTGAGCTTCAGCCCAAAAAGACTGAACTCCTTTGCTAAGAAATTCAGCCTTAATGCTTTTTATGAATTACGCCGCCACTTTTTCCATAACTTGCTTAGCTTGGGCAAACGCTTCTGCCTTCGCATCATCACCCATATTTAAGCCTTCTGCATAAATAAACTCCACATTGTGCAATCCAATGAAACCAAAGAAGGTTTTAATGAACGCAGTTTGCGAATCGCTTTCCAAACCCGCGTGCATGCCACCACGGGCTGCAATGACATAAACTGGTTTGTTGGTTAATAAGCCTTGAGGGCCAGTTTCAGTGTACTTAAAGGTAATGCCTGCTCGGGCCACCTGATCCATATACGCTTTTAGTTGGCTTGGTACGCTGAAGTTATACATAGGTAAGCCCAGTACCACGGCATCCGCTTGTTCCAATTCGTCAATCAAAGCTTGGCTGCGATCAATAATGGCTTGTTGCTCAGGAGTACGCGCGCTTTCTTCGCTGGCAAAGGCACCAATGATATTGGCATCCAAATGAGGTAATGGGGAGGATACAAGATCACGCACAACCACTTGCGCGTCTTGTTGTGCAGCAAATTGCTCAGCGAAGGCATTGGCTAACACAGTTGAATTAGAGTGCTCGCCAAAAATACCGGTATTGATTTGAAGTAATGTTTTCATGTCTTTGCTCCATGGTTTGAGGAATTCTCAGTGTTGGAGAAAGCTTAAAACAAAAAACCTGATCAAATGACACAATTAATCGTGCATTTTAATCGGTTTTTTAGATCATTCTTCGACTTTTGGACGAATCCGATAATCTCCCAGCATGAAGTAGGCGAAGAACTGACAGGTAAAATACACAATAAATCCAGCGGTTAGGATATCTGAGAGGAAATGTCCCCCTTGTACGATACGCCCCATGCTCACGATAGCGCCCACCAATAACCCCATGACAAAGTAGCGACGTTTGCGCAATACCCAAGCAAATGCCATAAAGAAGAAGCCCATGGCAGCATGGCCGCTGGCAAAACTTTGATTTTTGCCGGGTTGCTCAGAAATGATAAAAGCCGGCACAAATTGGCGCTCACCACCAAATTGCTGCACATCACGGGGACGCGGACGATCCCAGTTATCTTTCAAAATCGGGTGCACGATGATGCCAGGACCAATTAACAGCACGACCAGCAAAAAGCCGGTGAATTTTCGACTGGGTAATAAGGATTTTTTTAGCCAAGGCAACATCACCAAAATCAATAATGTTGGCACTAAAAAGTGTGGCATATACCGAAAGATCACATACACCCAGTGCACAACTGGATTGTCATTTAGGGGAAAACCCACCCCTTCTTGCCAAAATTGACTCGCCAACCATAAATCCACCTGTGGAAAACTCACGCATAAAATGGCAAAGATTACGAAAACAGGGATTTCCCAATGGCGCTGTAAAAAAGACATAAACATCACACGGCTAAAAATAAAGGCGGCCATTGTGCCATAGAACAACTAACGCTTGTATATGTGGTTTACCAGCGATCGCTTTTATCCGCCAGCAAATGACTTTGAATGGATAGTAAGAAAAAATACCCGTCGCTTAAATTACCATCGGCTCCAGCCACACTGCCCTCACCCATCATTTTTAAACCCACTTCTAATTTAAATTGCAGCGGATTTTGTAAGGGCTTTAACCACGCTAAACCAATGTTCCAGTCCGTCATGCCAAATGAAGCTTCACTGCCGTCATCTTGCAAGTAACGCCAATTGCCGCCATTGGGTTTGGCAAACGCACGCATTTGATAACCTTTAGCTAGACTCATTTCAGAATAAAGATCAGGAAATACCCAATGATGATACATGCGTGCATTGGGTCGAGATTCCATACCAAACTGCGGATACAGGCTCTCCACGCCAAAGCGCGTATCTTTACGAATGCCTGCCACCCAACGAACTTTGGCGTTCACTTGATACTTCAACTGCCACCCATATTCATTAAGGTAACGAGTTTGATCCACCAAGGATTCATCAGAATAATAGGTAGGAGCAAAACGTAACACATGGGTCCACTGCCCCATATTATTAGTTTCATATTCGATAGGAAGTGAGAAACGATAAAAACGTCGTGTCCCCGTTGTCGCACCGGACAACAAGAATCGATTCTCTGTCACCTCAGCAGCGCTAAACCAGTCCCCTAAGTAGGTGCCACGAGCCACCAAAGGCATTTTAAACTTGGTTTCCAAACGCTGTATTTCTAAACCATCAATCCCACTAAAACGACGAGTGGTATCTTGCTGGTGACTAGCACTGACTTGCAGTAATTGGTTCATCCCCCAGCTCAAGGGGGTAAGAACGACACAAAAAACGACAAAAAAAGATTTTATTAGCTTCATGGTATTCAGTGTAGCCAAAACCATGAAGTCTGAAATGAAAGACTCAGCAGGCCTTCGCTAATGCCTCAATGGCAGTCCAATCCTTCGCGTGCACTAACGCTTTAGAGCACAACCAAGAACCACCCACCGCCATAACGTTTTCCAGCGCTAAATACTCTTGTGCATTATTTTGAGAAATACCACCGGTTGGACAAAACATGACGTGTGGAAACGGACCCGCAAACGCTTTTAGCATGGCCGCCCCCCCAGCCTGTTGAGCAGGAAAGAACTTAAACTGAGTTAAATTCGCTTCTAAGCCCAACATAATATCCGATGGCGTCATGACCCCAGGCATAAATGGCAACTTTAATGTTTGCGCTTTCGTAATCAGCCCATCACTGATTCCAGGACTTAACGCAAATTGCGCTCCTGCGTCATAAGCCTGCTGTATGTGATTTGCTGATGTGACCGTACCTACGCCCACAATGGCGTCTGGCACCTCAGCTGAAATTTTTTCAATGGCCGCTAACGCTGCATTGGTGCGCATTGTCACTTCTAATAATGTGACACCACCTGCAACCAAGGCTTTTGCTAACGGCACCGCGTGCTCCAATTCATCAATCACGATAACAGGAATCACCGGCTTACTGTTTTTTATCCAAGCATTAAAATCCATTATTCATCCCAATCAATACTGATGGCACCGGTATCCGCCGACGTCACATGTTTACGAAACACCGAAAATAGTTCTCGCCCGACACCCCGTTGTACGTGGCCAGTGAATTGCGGTTGGCGGTCATACCAGTTCACATTCACCACATTCATCGCGCCACTATTGGCATCTATGCTCACCAAGTCGCCATCTTGGATGCGATCAATCATACCGCCGGCTGCCGCTTCGGGTACACAATGGATGGCGCTGAGCACTTTACCGGATGCACCAGACAAACGACCATCGGTTAGCAGTGCCACATGAAATCCATGATCCTGCAAGCTACCTAAAACCGGCATAAGTTTGT
The DNA here is from genome assembly GCA_013373125.1 of Gammaproteobacteria bacterium. GTDB lineage: Bacteria > Pseudomonadota > Gammaproteobacteria > Pseudomonadales > Oceanobacteraceae > Bermanella. The sequence continues at coordinate 16,840 of JABXIK010000037.1, forward strand.
GTAATTCCGGCATGCCATTGGCTTTAGGTCCTTGACCTTTTAACACCACCACCACGTCTTGATTCAATTCTTGATTCTGAAATGCGGTAATGACATCCAATTGATCAGTAAACACTTTGGCCGGTGCGCGAATAGATCGGAACTCCGCTTTCACAGCCGACACTTTCACAATGGCTTGCCCTACATTGCCTTGCATTAAGGTCAGCCCGCCTTTTTCATCAAACGGTTTTTTATAACTGGCGTGAATATCTGCCTGTTGATGTTTATTCACCCGTTTTGCGTAATGATTTTCCCAGTGGCGACTGCTGTGCAAGACATCTTGCGCAAAGGTTTTTTGCGTCACGGTTAAGACATCCCCATGCATTAGCCCTGCGTTTAATAATTCAGAAAACACATGAGCCGTGCCACCGGTTTGATGAAATGCATTTATGTCCGCTTTACCATTTGGATACACTTTGCAAATCATGGGCACCACTTGCGAAAGATCATGCATGTCTTGCCACGTTAATTGATAACCCGCGGCTTTCGCCACGGCAATCCAGTGAATGGTTAAATTGCTGGAACCGCCGGTTGCTAATAACGCCACAATGGCATTCACCAAGGTTTTAGCATTCACCAAATGCCCTAGCTGAATGGCTTTATTTTGTTTGATCATACTCAACTGCGTGTTACTGGCAATTTGATCGCAAGCCTGTTGATTAAACTGATCGCGCACATTAGATGTGGGTTGCTCGAATGCGCTGCCGGGCAACATCAAACCCATGGCTTCTAGTAACATTTGATTGGAGTTGGCCGTGCCATAAAACGTGCATGTGCCAGGACTGTGATAAGCCGACACTTCACTTTCTAATAAAGCTTTATCATCCACCTTGCCTTCCACATATTCTTGGCGAACTTTGGCTTTTTCAGAATTACTGATGCCAGTGGCCATCGGCCCGGCGGGAATGAAAATTCCCGGAAGATGGCCAAAACGCAACGCACCCATTAACAATCCCGGAACAATTTTGTCACAAATGCCCAACAGTACCATGCCATCAAAACTTTGATGGGATAATGCAACCGCCGTCGATAACGCAATGCTGTCGCGACTGAATAACGACAGCTCCATACCCGCATAACCTTGTGTGACGCCATCACACATGGCAGGCACACCACCGGCCACCTGTGCTGAAATACCATGACGATACAAATGTTGTTTGATCATTTCAGGGTAACGGTAATACGGCTGGTGGGCACTGAGCATATCGTTATAGGCGGTGACAATGCCCACATTTAAACCGGCGGTCGTGTCTTTTAAGATAAGCTTCCCAGCATCATCTTGCGACGCCATCACATGGGCCAAATTTGTACACCCAAGTTGCCCCCGTGTCGGCTTTTGTTGCGCCATGCTATCCATCAAATCTAAATAGCGCTGACGCGATTCCTGACTACGAGTTTCAATATTGTGTGTCACTTGTGCCACAATTTTGTGGATCATGCTGCACTCCAATAAATGCTAACTGGGCAACGACTTTGGGTTAATAACGTATAAATAGGTAAATGATTATCAGACTCTGCATTTATCTGTTGTTTAATTAACGATCGTTTTGCCTGCCCAGTAATAAATAGATAAATGTGTTTTGCCGTTAATAAATACGCAAGACTCAAACTTAAGCGTGCAGGCTTACCCTCAGGTCTTGCCGCTAGGCACGGTTCAGTTTGATGCACATCCAATAATTGCTGTGTATTTTCCATATCCGGAAAAATTGAAGCGAAATGGCCGTCTTCTCCCATGCCTAAAATCACAAAATCCAAACTCGGCGCATTTTGTTTGATTAAATGTGCCGTGCGGATCTGGCCAATTTCTGGTGTGGTTTCTGAATTTTTTAAGCTTAAAAATTGCGCCATTTGCGCGCGATTATGAAACAAATATTGTTTTAACATAGCTTCATTGCTATCAGGATGACTTCGATCCACCCAGCGTTCATCCGTTAGGGTCACTAAGATACGCTCCCAATCCCACGCTTGCTGACTCATTTTTTGATACAAGGGTTTAGGAGTATTGCCGCCGGCTAAAGCCAGCGCCTGAATCTTGTGTTGATCACCACTTTGCAATCGAAGCGTAAGATCCGCCAGCAATGCGTTTTCACAGTCTTCTAAATGCTCAAACTCATACAATTGCACGCTAACTGTTCTCCTGCCATAGGCGTCCATCTTTTGCTAATAACAAGGTGGACGCAGCGGGTCCCCAACTTCCCGCACTATAGGGTTCTGGACGTTGATCCGCTTGCTGCCAAAATTGCAAAATAGGATCGGCCCATTGCCAAGCACTCATGAGCTCATCTTCGCGTAAAAACAGAGTAGCGTTGGCATTGATGGCATCCGCCAGTAATCTTTCGTACGCATCCGGTACGCGCTTTTTTTGCCCTGTATTATTAAGGCTCAATGTCATTGGACGCACTTGCATGTGATTGCCAATGCGTTTTTCACACATTTGTAAACGCACCCCTTCATCGGGCTGAAGACGAAACACCAGTTTATTCGCCATGGTTTTTTTGTTTTGCATTTCAAATAAGCTATGGGGCACTTCTTTAAATTGCACCACAATTTCACACGCCCTTTCTGCCAAGCGCTTACCTGTTCGCAAATAAAACGGCACGCCGGCCCAGCGCCAGTTATCAATTTCGGCTTTCACCGCGACAAAGGTGTCTGTATAAGAATCATGACTGACACCCGGTTCATCACGATAGCGTGGCACCATAGCGCTGCCTTCACCAGACTGAATCAAGCCCGCCTCGTATTGACCACGCACCACCTTATCTAATAAGTCTTCCCCAGTGATGGGCTTGAGTGCTTTGATGACTTTTACTTTTTCGTCACGCACCGCTTCTGGTTCCATAGAAGCCGGCGGTTCCATGGCTGTCATACACAACAATTGCAGTAAGTGATTTTGCAGCATATCCCGCAGAGCACCCGTGCCTTCATAAAATCCGGCTCGTTGCTCAACCCCAACGGTTTCTGAAATGGTAATTTGAACGTGATCGATATATCGCTGATTCCATTGATGTTCAAAGATGGAGTTGGCAAAACGCAGTGCCAATAAATTTTGCACCGTCTCTTTACCAAGATAATGATCGATGCGATAAATCTGCGATTCATTGAAAAATTCGGCCACGCGCCGATTAATGGCTTGGCCACTTTGATAGTCGCTGCCGATGGGCTTTTCTAAAACAATAATACTGAGTTCATTGATCAGGTTTTGTGCAAATAATTGCTCGGCAATTTCCGGATACAAACGCGAATGCACCGCACAATAATACACACAACGACGAGAGCCTTGATTGAGCTTTTTCGCTAACTTGCTGTAGCCTGCAGATTTATCCAAATCCATGCCGATATGTCGAATTCGACGACAAAAGCCCTGCCAAATCTTTTGATCGATTTCGGTACCGTGCTGGTGCGCAGCTTGATAAATGTGCTCTAAATACGCATCGATATTGGTGTTGTTACGGGTAACAGCCCAAATGCGGCCTTCTTCATGTAATCGTCCATCAAGATGCAAGTAATACAGAGCAGGTATCAGCTTTCTTAAAGCCAAATCCCCTGAGGCGCCAAACAAAACCAAATCAAATGGCTCTGTTATATCCGGCATTCGCATAGACTCTCTCCTTGAACGAGTGATTTATGTGCAACCCTACCCAATCTGGTGCAATTTTAATATTACTATAGGCTGCTTGCCGTTGAATGTACGTTTTATAACAATCCTGCAGTATCCATGCCTGAGCTTTTTTCACTGATATATTAATCGCCCATGGGCTTAACGCCTTGTATCATGCGCAACCTAGGCACAGGACTGCCCTTCTAATCAAGAAAATTACCCATTCTGCATATTGAGTGCACATTCTCTTGTTTTACTACAGGCTATAAGAATTTTTTAAGAGCGCATGACGATGAACAAAGTCTTGGTATTACTGACAGCTTTATTTAGTAGTGGATTAGCGCAAGCCGCTTCTGTTCAATCCAACCAATCTCTCAGTTTAAGCAGTACCACTGCTTCAACCGCCACTAGCAACGCAGCCGATACTCACGTATTCGTACAAGCACTCAATCCACAGCAAGCCGGAACCGTGGTCGAAAATAATGGCGACTGGCGTTATTTAACGGATGATGGTTCGAGCATCAGCGATGTTTCCGCTCATATCATCCAGT
>JABXIK010000065.1 GCA_013373125.1 Gammaproteobacteria bacterium
CGATCTTCACGTAAATGTAAGGTGATACCGTCAGCACCTGCTTCTTCGGCTACCAGTGCGCCGTAAACTGGGTCAGGATAACGAGTACCACGTGCCTGACGCAAAGTAGCAATGTGATCGATATTAACCCCTAGCAGGACACGTTGGCTTTTCATATTCATTCCTATAACGATAAATGCTTATATTGCTTTAATAATTCACGGGCTTGAATCGGTTTATAACCAATTATAGGTCTTAACGCTAACCTCAGTAGCCGCTTACACATTTTTAACGTACTAGCGTGAGTTAGGTCCCGCTGGGCAAGGTTTATTAAGTCTTGTCCATAAAAACAGTTATTGGGATTTTTAGCCGCATACATATGACTGACACGGGACATCCCTTGTTCCACAAAAAAGCCATAATGGCTATCGGCCTCTATGGGCTCTGCCGTTTTAAAGTCAAAGTCCCATTCATAACTTTGACCCATGTGCTCAAGCAAGGTGAGTTCAAACATTCTTAACACGTATTCTAAAGACTGGCTTTGCAAATGACTTAACGCCAAAGAGTAAGCTTCATATAAACTTTCCGCTTCCACCTCAGCTTCGCTTCGCAATGCCCTCAGAATGACTTCATTCACATAAAAACCGCTGAATAACGCATCACCTTGCAGTGCTAATGGTAAGCTCTGACTTTCGTACTTATCTAAATTTTTTAACCCCGAATCACCATGAAAGAAGATTTGGTATTCGATAAAAGGTTGCAGAGATTGCCCTTGGCTCATATTTTTTTTCACGCCTTTCGCAATACAGCGAATGAGACCAAAATCCGGTGTAAACAAATCCACCATCGCACTGGTTTCACGATAAGGTCTGGAATGTAAAACAAATGCGGGCTGTTTAATCATAGATAGAGGTGTATCTATTTATTAGAGGTTAAGTTGTTATTATTTTTGAGGTGGGCCGTAGCCCACCCTAGCGATTAATCTAAATCGTTGTAACCCAATGACTTAAGCGCACGTTCGTCGTCTGCCCAACCACCTTTCACTTTCACCCAGGTGTTTAGCATGACCTTACTGTCGAACATCTTTTCCATATCCAAGCGGGCATCGCGACCAATCTGTTTGATACGTTCACCTTTTTCACCGATTAGAATTTTCTTTTGTCCATCACGCTCGACCAAGATCAAGGCATGAATAGTGATAAGGCTGCCAGAGTCTTCAAATTTTTCGATCTCAACCGTCATGGAGTACGGTAATTCGTCACCTAGTTGGCGCATGATTTTTTCACGCACTAATTCAGCCGCTAAGAAACGGGCGCTACGATCGGTAAACTGATCACGGTCGTAAAAGTGCATGCCTTCTGGCAAGTATTTAGCAATGCTGTTTTCCAACTCTTCGATGTTGCTACCCAACTTTGCACTCACAGGAAACACTTCTAAGAAATCCATCTTTTCAGAAACTTCTTGTAAGTGTGGTAACAAAGACGACTTATCTGCAAGGTGATCAACTTTATTGATTACCAAAATGCACGGCACTTTTGCTGCGATAATTTTTTGTAAAACCACTTCATCTTCTGGCATCCACTTGGTGCGATCCACGACAAACACCACTAGATCGACATCTTTAATGGTATTCGAGGCAACCTTGTTGATATAGCGGTTCAGTGCTTTTTCACTATAGCCTTCGTGTAATCCAGGGGTATCTACATAAATGGCTTGCACATCGCCCGTGGTTTTCATGCCCAAAATTTGATGACGAGTGGTTTGAGGTTTACGCGAAGTTATACTTAGCTTTTGGCCAAGGATACGATTCAATAAAGTGGATTTACCAACATTTGGTCGACCCACAATAGCAATGTAGCCACACTTCTCACTCATGACTCTACTCCTAATGCTTTTAATGCCTTCAATGCCGCATTTTGCTCAGCAATGCGACGGCTACTTCCCACACCAAGAGTGACGTCGGGTAACGCTTCAACGCGACAGCTTACCTTGAATTTTTGATCATGAGCCTGACCAAATACTTCCATCACTTCGTATTTAGGTAAACGGTTTTGACTCTTTTGCAAATATTCCTGCAAACGAGTTTTTGAATCTTTCTGCACGCCATCTAATTTAAGATCTGTTAGGCGTTCGCCATACCATGCATGGATACGCTCCGTCACCACATCCATACCGGAATCTAAATAAATTGCGCCAATGATGGCTTCTACTGCGTCCGCCAGAATGGATTCACGGTTAAAACCACCGCTTTTCAATTCACCAGAGCCCAGTACTAGAAATTCCCCAAGATCAAAATCACGACCTAATTCAGCCAAGGTCGTACCACGTACCAAACCGGCACGTAATCGAGATAATTTGCCTTCTTTGGCATCAGGGAATTTGCGGAATAAGGCTTCCGCCACCACGAAATTGACGATGGAATCCCCAAGGAACTCCAAGCGTTCATTGTTTTTTCCGCCTTTGCTGCGGTGCGTCAGCGCTAATTCGATTAGGCTTTGATCTTTGAATTCATAGCCAATACGCTGGCTGAGCTTTATTAAAGGATTATTCACTGAAATCTATGTAATGGTTAAAAGTGGCGACAAGTTCGATATTTGATACCAGCGATACTCGGCGCTCATATTCCATATCAATGATAATTTTAGAACCTTGACCGCTAACTTCCACAAAATCAACCAATTGGCTCACGCCATTGATATCAAAACGCTTCTGAATCATGTCTTGCACTTGTTGGCGGCTATATTCTTTATTTTGGGCTTCTTCTTTTAGGTTCTCAAAAACCGTTTCAACTGCCCAATTTTGCGTATACAGGGGCACCACTTTTAACATGGTGAAAAAGCCAAAAAAGCATAAAAGGATGACAATTAAAATAAAAATGCCGCTGGAACCTTGTTGCGTTTTCATAGGGTGCCCTTGTTATTATTGTTTATGAGTGGATAGCCTAGCTATCCACTGACAGTACCGCATGGAATGCAGATTGAGGTACTTCAACGTTACCCACCTGCTTCATACGTTTTTTACCTTCTTTTTGTTTCTGTAACAGTTTCTTCTTACGAGATACGTCACCACCGTAACACTTAGCGGTTACGTTTTTACGTAACGCTTTAACTGTTGAACGGGAAACAACCTGATTACCGATAGCCGATTGAATTGCCACATCAAACATTTGACGAGGAATTAATTCAGCCAATTTTTCGCACAAGGCACGACCATAAGTACGGGTTTTCTCACGGTGAATGATCACGGCTAATGCATCAACACGCTCGCCATTGATCAAAATATCCATACGCACCAAAGGTGCCGCCTCGAAACGAGTGAAGCTGTAATCCAATGAGGCATAACCTTTACTCACGGATTTTAGGCGGTCGAAGAAGTCACCCACCACTTCACTCATTGGCATATCATACTTCAAAGCCACTTGCGTGCCTGTGAAGTTCATATCCTTTTGCATACCTCGTTTTTCAACACACAAGGTAATTACGTTACCCACCAACTCTTTGGGTACCAAAATGTTGGCTTCACAAATTGGTTCACGCATTTCTGCGATGCGACTTGGATCTGGCAATTTAGATGGGTTAGCCACCTCAATCACTTCACCGTCGGTCAAAGCCAGTTCGTAAACTACTGTCGGTGCAGTGGTGATCAGATCTAAATCGTATTCACGTTCAAGACGCTCTTGAATAATTTCCATGTGCAGCATGCCTAAGAAGCCACAACGGAAACCTAAACCTAATGCATCAGAGGATTCTGGTTCGAAGAACAAAGAGGCATCGTTTAGGGATAATTTATCCAACGCATCACGGAAGTCTTCGTATTGATCCGAAGAAACTGGGAATAAACCGGCGTATACCTGAGGTTTAACCTTGGTGAAACCAGGAAGGGAGGACACCTCATCTGCTTTTTTGCTGTGAACCAAGGTATCACCCACAGGTGCACCATGGATGTCTTTAATACCAGCGCAGATGAAACCTACTTCACCGGCTTTCAATTCATTGGTCACTAAACGCTTGGGAGTGAAAATACCCACAGAGTCCGCTTGCCAATCACGTCCGGTACTTTTCACGCGAATTTTATCGCCTTTTTTCAAAGTGCCGTTCATAACGCGAACTAAAGACACAACCCCAAGATAGCTGTCGAACCAAGAATCGATAATCAAAGCTTGCAGTTCACCGTTCACGTCCCCTTTTGGTGGGGGAATACGATGAATCATATCTTCTAATACGTCTTCGATACCCAAACCACTTTTGGCGCTGCAACGCACCGCTTCGGTGGCATCGATGCCAATGATTTCTTCAATCTCTTGGGATACTTTATCTGGATCAGCTTGCGGCAGGTCCATTTTATTCAGAACCGGCACCACCTCTAAATCTTGCTCAATGGCGGTGTAACAGTTAGCCACAGACTGAGCTTCTACCCCTTGCGCCGCATCCACAACCAACAATGCGCCTTCACAGGCAGCTAGAGAGCGTGATACTTCATAGCTAAAGTCCACGTGCCCTGGGGTATCGATGAAGTTTAACTGGTAAATCTTACCGTCACGGGCTTTGTATTTAAGAGTAACGCTTTGCGCTTTAATGGTGATACCACGCTCACGCTCGATATCCATGCTATCCAAAACCTGAGCCTGCATTTCTCGGTCTGAGAGGCCTTCGCAATGGGAAATAAATCGGTCCGCTAGGGTGGATTTACCATGATCGATGTGGGCAATGATTGAAAAGTTACGAATGTGATCCAGATTACTCACGTAATGACAAACCTAATAGGTGAAAATTGCGGCAATTTTACACGAATTCAGGCCACTAGGATAGGCACATAAGTGGGTAGAGGGTTGATATCACTGGGATTTTAATCAAGGAGAAAAGCGGTCACAGCCCAGAGGCTGTGACCCATACAACTAATCGTTCACACGCAAAGAGATGAACATGGGAGCACCACGACGCACGATGCGCATCGGCACCAAGCGGCCACTGGGCAATTGTTTCACTACTCGCTCAAAATCCGACATATCACGGATGATTTCACTGTAAATCATGGTAATAACATCCCCATTGATCAAACCCGCATTGGCACCAGCCCCTTGGCTCACCGCCTTAACCATAACGCCATCCGTATCCCACTGCTTTTTCTGCTCAGCACTTAGCCCCACCACTTCGATACCTAAGCGGTTCACCTGCTTGCTCGGCTGCGGGCGATTGCTGGCCAGCATGTCATCATCTTGTGGCAACTCACCAATTTCTACCGACAAGCGCTTTTTCTTGCCGTTACGGATGACCGTAATATTGGCTTTTGAGCCCGGGCGCACGCGCCCCACAAGGTGTGGCAAATCACTGCTCAATACCACTTCTTTACCATTAAACTCGGTAATGATATCGCCATATTGCACACCTGCTGCCGCCGCAGGTCCATTTTGAACCACCTGACTTACCAATGCTCCAGCGGCTTTCTTAAGCCCGAAGGACTCGGCCAGATTCTTATCCACTTCTTGTATTGCCACACCTAACCAGCCTCGCGTCACCGAACCGGTTTCTTTTAACTGATCCACCACCTCCATGGCCACGTTCATAGGAATAGCGAAACTTAACCCCATAAATCCACCGCTACGGGTATAGATTTGAGAGTTTATGCCCACCACTTGACCATCTAAATTAAAAAGCGGGCCACCAGAATTACCGGGATTGATAGCAACATCGGTTTGAATAAATGGCACATAGTTTTCGTTAGGTAAGCTGCGGCCCTTGGCGCTTACGATACCTGCGGTCACGGAGTAATCGAAACCAAATGGGCTACCAATGGCCACCACCCACTCGCCCACTTTCAGCTTTTCGCTATTACCAATTTCTACCGTAGGTAGGTTTTTCGCTTCAACTTTAAGTAAAGCCAAATCTGAACTCGGATCATGACCAATCAATTTAGCTTCTAACTCACGACGATCATTCAAGCGCACGAAAATTTGATCCGCGCCATCAATAACATGATTATTGGTCAAAATATAACCGTCATTACTGACAATAAAACCAGAGCCTAGAGAGGCACGTTCTTGGCTATTGCCTCTAGGGTTATTACGCGGTACTTGAGGAACGCCGAAGAAATGGCGAAAGATATCTGGCATGCCTTGCGGCAGATCCATTTGCCCACCAAATCGGCTTTGTACTTTTTGGGTGGTACTGATATTTACAACCGCGGGACTCGCCTCTTCTACTAATTCAGTAAAATCGGGTAATTGCGAGAATGCCTGAGCAGATAAGAAAAAAAGGCAAAAGCACAATATTCGCTTCATCAAAAACTCCGTTCAAATTGTTAGCTAATCGTTTCGGCGTTGTCTATCGCAAGCTCTGATTAACACCAAGTCCACTTCTTTAATCGATTTCACACATGGGAATATGGCTTTCAACCGCCAATTCCTTGCGGATTAATTTGGGGTGCCAAGCGGCAAAATTCAAGTGCTTCATTTTTCGATTTACCCAAATGAAACCCGCCAGTAAGGCAAAGAATGAGGCCAGCACCACTAATTTTTCATCCAAACCCAAAGCGCTCATTAAAAGTGCCATGGCAATCATTGTCCCCAATGGCAGCCCATACATAAGCATAGATGACCGCAGGATAGCCTGCTCAGGCACACCAATGATGACCTGGTCATTTTCTTGTACGTCGAGACCATTACGGGCGACGGGCAAGTCAATTTGCTTCTGCCCAACCTTGGCCAGCAAACTGTGCCCACAACCTTTTTGTGCCTGACAAGATCCGCACGCACTCTTGGCGATGGCTTGCACCCAAACCACATCGCCATCCACTTTTAATACTCGGGCGGATTCTTCAACCATGCTTGATACCTGCTGCTACAAAACAGGGGGTTTTACAGCAGCTCAACACTTTCCGCAATACGCTGAGCCGTGGCAGCTGGAATTTCGCCGACGACAGTGATGCGATGAGTTTGGCCATGCCACTGTTTATGTTGCACTGCCAGTACCGTAGGACCGGCTTGCGCGGTGCCTTCGTCTAAGACTTTTTCCACTTCTTCTACGTACACAGAAAACATCACAATACCGTCACTGTAGATACGTCGTGCAGACATTTTAGGGGCATAACCTGTAGCGGCTTCGTCCTCAAAACCGGCTGGGATCCAATTTAGTCGCCACTCTAAAACATCCTGCTCTGTGGTTTTCAGTACTTCCGCTTCATGGGCCTGGGTTAATTCAATTCCCTTGGTTCTAGGTTCGTAGCGCTCGGCTTCGAATTTCGCCTTAGGCATAAAGTAACTGAATTGATAACGCTCCAGCACTTGCCCTTGACGCGATACGAGCTCGGTACGCAAAGGTACAGTGGTCTCATTATCTAACCATAATTGGTAAAAGTGGCGACTGGCATCTTTAGGAACCAATTGCACCCCATTCACCAAACGCCCTGCAATTCTTTGCTTTCCTAAACTGCGAAACTCATAAGCTTTACTTAATTGACGAGTACTGCCCAATTCTTTATTAGCAAACGGAGAACTGCCTTGTTGCTGAACTTGCTCAACTGTGTGATCGGGGTTGATGCAATACAAGGCCTCTCCACGACGAATCACTTCACGCACCATGCCATCTAAATGCAACAGTCGCTCCCAGATAGCACCTTCATGTGTACCGTGAACAATTTCAACACTTTGAGTTTGATTGCCAGCTTGATGCACGAAAATGCCTTCGTACATCGCCATGGGCGCCCGCTCAAGCATTTGTTCGTATAAAGCTTGAGCGGTTGGCGACGCCTCTTCCGCTTGGGTGCTCAGCACCGATAGCAAAACACAAACTGATACGATCCAACGCAACATTATTTTTCCTTGCTTGTCTCGAAGTTAACCACTCGCGCAAATGGCATAGCCGTACGACCTTGACCGATAGCGCTGTCTTGAGCATGTTGTTTCAAGTAACTGTTCAAGCGCTCTTGAGCTTGCTGCAATTCTTTTTCGTCTACATTTTCAATGCCATTAGGGGCCTGAGCAATCATGCTTGGACTGCGGAATTTAGAGACATCTGGCGTCACAATTTCCACCTTGGTTTTATCCGCCAGTTGAGCATCAACGGACGAGCCATCCATCAATGGATTAAAGCGTGCACCCACGACGACAGCAAAGGCCACTGAAGCTGCTACCGATAATCCGGTTACGGCTTTTAACCAAGGTTTTTGTGTGGCACTTGTATGCATGGCAGGTTCAGATTCCAAAGCCATGCTCACGCCCTGGCTAATATCCATGTGTGCAAACGGGCTTACATCCCCTTTAATGGCATCACGCATCAAATGCATGCGCGCCCACTGGGCTTTAATGGTTGGGTCGTTGTCCATTTCATTTAATAAACGACGCATGGTTAATTCATCAAGCTCGCCATCCATCAATGCAGACAAGGATTCGGATTGTTTTTCACTCATAGTCACCTCTAGCCTAACTAGGCTGTTAAAACTCATTTATGTATCTCTGTAAGAGATGTTTGCTATAAACGTTTTTCAACGCCTGTTATGCACTTTTGGTATGCTCCAATAATGGTGCCATTGCTTTATCGATGGCTTCCCTTGCACGGAATATTCGTGAACGTACGGTACCGATTGGGCACTGCATCACCTCACCAATATCCTCGTAACTCAACCCTTCCAACTCACGCAAGCGAATCGCTGTACGTAACTCTTCGGGTAATTTCTCCATGGCTGAAAACACCACTTCATTTAGCTCATCACGAGCTAATAGACGATCGGGTGTCGCTATGTCTTTTAGAGAGGTGGCATGGGCATAATGTTCCGCATCATCGACATCCACATCTTGTGCCGGTGGACGTCGCCCTTGGCTCACTAAATGATTCTTCGCCGTATTCACCGCAATGCGATATAGCCATGTATAAAACTGGCTATCTCCACGGAAATTTTTCAATGCACGAAACGCTTTGATAAACGCTTCTTGTGCCACATCCTGAACTTCACTTGAGTCATTGATGTATCGTGAAATCAACGACATGATTTTGTGCTGATACTTAAGAACCAACAGGTCAAAAGCCCGCTTGTCCCCTTTTTGTACACGTAACACCAGCTGTTGATCTGAATCCTGTTGCGACATTACTCCCCCGCGTGTCGACCACGCTCTATCCATTGGCTTTGTAGCGTTATTATTGAGCCGGATATCACTGGTTAATCTATTCAATGTTGAAGTTAGAATGGTCCCCTATATAAAAGTTCAACCACTCCCCAAAAAATTTCAGCACTTAAAAGCCCATTCTCACCTAAATCCACAGCTTTTTACTGCGAATCCACCTGTAAATAGACCTTTGTCAGTATCACCCAAGGTAAGCTTGGGTGTAAAATTCGGCCCTAAAATGTGCTCCGGCTTCTTAAACGCCCCATTTATCAGTATAGTGCGGCGCAAAATGTTACAGGGTTAGATTATGGATCAGCGACAAGTATTTGATGTTTTAGTCATTGGCAGTGGTGCGGCCGGCCTGACTGTGGCATTAAATGTGGCCGATAACGCCAAAGTCGCCGTCTTAAGTAAAGACAAACTCGATAGCGGCAGCACTCGCTGGGCACAGGGTGGTATCGCAGCCGTTTTGGATAGCGATGACAGCATCAAAGCCCACATCGCAGATACCTTAGATGCCGGCGCCGGCCTATGCAGCTACAGCGCTGTTCGTCACACAGTGGAAAACAGCACAGATGCTATCCATTGGCTTATTGAGCAGCAAGTTCAATTCAGCAAAGACAGTAACGACGAATACCATCTAACCAAAGAAGGCGGCCATAGCCATCGCCGCATTATTCACGCTGCCGATGCCACAGGCGTAGCGGTTAGCGAAGCGTTAATTGGCCAAGCTATTGCCCATAAAAATATCACCTTATTTGAACGCCGCGTGGCCATCGATTTAATCTCCTGCGAGAAATTTAAAATTCCTGGTAAAGGGGTGGCAGGGGCCTATGTTTTAAACGATGAAACTGGTCATGTGGAAACTTTCCGTGCGCGTACCGTTGTCATTGCTTCTGGTGGCGCCAGTAAATCTTATTTGTACACCAGTAACCCAGATGGCACGTCTGGTGATGGCATCGCTATGGCTTGGCGTGCAGGTTGTCGCGTCGCCAATATGGAATTCAATCAATTCCACCCTACTTGCCTGTATCACCCGCAAGCCAAAAACTTCTTAATCACAGAAGCCGTGCGCGGTGAAGGCGGTCACTTGAAACTGCCAAATGGTGAGCGCTTCATGCACAAATTTGATGAGCGTGCCGAATTGGCTCCCCGTGATATCGTTGCCCGCGCCATTGACCATGAAATGAAGCGTTTGGGTGCAGACTGTTTATATCTCGATATTTCTCATAAGCCGAAAGCATTTATTCTCGAACACTTCCCTAATATTTATGAGCGTTGCCTCGAATATGGCATCGATATGAGCAAACAGGCCATACCCGTTGTACCTGCAGCCCATTACACCTGTGGCGGTATCGTCACTGATCAAAGTGGTCGTACTGACGTGCCTAACTTATATGCAGTGGGTGAAAGTGCTCACACGGGTTTGCACGGCGCCAACCGTTTAGCCAGCAATTCACTACTGGAATGCATTGTTTATGGGCGCAGTGCGGCTGAACACATTTTAAATGTCATTAAAGAAAAAAATGACGTGGCCTTTGCCCCAGATTGGGATGAAAGCCAGGTAACGGATTCCGATGAGGACGTCGTCATCAGCCATAACTGGGACGAACTGCGTCGCTTCATGTGGGACTATGTGGGGATTGTTCGCACAGATAAACGCCTATTACGCGCCCAGCACCGAGTACAGTTATTGCGACAAGAAATTTTAGAGTTTTATGGCAACCACAAGGTCACTAGCGATTTATTAGAATTGCGTAATCTTGTGGAAGTATCGGAGTTGATTATTCGCTGCGCCATTTTGCGCAAAGAAAGCCGCGGTTTACATTACTCTTTAAGTCACCCAGATTTATTACCTGTTGCATATGATACGGTGCTAACGCCTTAATATGCATTTAATAAAAAAGCCCACAATTGCGGGCATTTTTATTGGAATATATAGTTAAAAGTTAAGCTGTATCGATAAATAGTAATGCTCCTTATCATCATAATTATTTGCTTCATATAACAAAGGATCATCATCCACTCGATATTGAATAGTTCCTTTAAAACCCAATGAGTAATCTTTATTTAATTTCATTTCATGTGAAGCAGTTAAATCAATTCGCTGAAAATTAAAACCTTCACCATCTGCATCAATGGTTCTAGGAATATTCCAACCATCCACATAATAATAAGCTAGACCCAATGTTGTATACGGCTGTAGTTCACTTATCCAAGACAACGATCCACTTCTTTCAGCAGTTAGCGAGCTTTCTCTAGATACCTTTTCATTATTTCCTGAAAAATCATCATCAGTTTTAATTCGAGAAAAAGTAAGCGCTATGTGATTATCTATATTAAAATCCCATTTAACACGACCTTCGAAGCCTGTTTGTACAATATGATTTTCACTCACTAAAGGCAAAGCAGGATCATGATCGAGTGACTGACTAATCAATCCATTCAACTCATCTTTGAATATCTTCAAATCAACTTGAACACCTGCACGTCTAAAATTACCAAAGTAGCTTATTTCATGGCTATATATGGTTTCATTCGTTACATCACCCGTAGCAATCCAAATGCCTTCACCTAGCAAGTTCTCCCCATAAATAAATGGGTCCTCACCTGAGCCAGATATACTTGAACCTTCCAACCGGATAATTTTACGACCTTCTTTTTCATACAAGTCTGGAGAACGAATTGCCTCTGAATAAATAAAACGAACAGTATGATTTGAATTTAAATGTACATTCAAAGCCAAGCGAGGAGAAAAGTAATCACCATTTAATTCATCATCTTCGTACATCCCGCCTAGGTTAGAAGTTAATATTGAGTCAAATTTATATTCTGCATTAAGGAAAATACTGGTATTTCTATTGTTTGAGTAACCACCGTTATAGTTTTCTGAATCCAGTTCATCTAATCGATATCTCATTCCCGAAACGGTCCTGAAATCCGAACTCCAAGTGGAGGTATGCTGATACTCGATTTCGGATTTTCTTTCGTCTAAATTTTGATTCAATTCACCACAAGGCTGGGCAATGCTATAGGCATTAACTAACGTATCCGTTAAACAAGCATCCCACTCTGTTGTCCGTTTAAATATCTCCCCATATACTTGGATCTGACCAACTTGATTAGGCGTGAATTCTTTATTAAATCGTGTCCAAATAAATACATCTTCTGCGATCACATCTTCTGGCTCTAAATAAGTTATTAGGTCTTCATCTAAAGTCTGTATTTGCTTATTTTTGCCTTTTTTATAACCGCCTTGCCATTCCATAGAAAATGTAGAAGAAAAAGGCGTAAATGTTCGGAAGTAGGTAAATACTCCGTCTGAACCATCACGGTTATCTAGTTTTTCACCGCTATTCTCATAGTAATCGAATCCACCTTTATTCTTACTGCCAATTGTCAAACGATAATCTGAGTTTAAGAACCGATCTGAAACTTTGATGTATGTATTTTCCACATCACGATTGCCTGATGTGTACTTAACAGTTTTGCCTTGAGTATCACTAGGATGTTTAGTGAGAATGTTAATCGTGCCTAGGTATGAGTTCGCACCATAAGCCGCGGAATTCGGACCACGGATTACTTCAATACGGGCAATGTCTTCTACGGCCAAGGGAATATCGACCCACTCTACTCTGGCAAGGCCTGGTTTGAACACACTACGACCATCGATCAATACTTGTAAACGTCGATGTTCTGGGGCATTAGTGCCGTGATAAGAAACAGATGGGGCTTTTTCACCAAAACCGCTGTGGTACCCCACCAGCATGCCGGGTACCAAACGAAAAATTTCTTCAATATCCTTGAAACCTAAAGCGGCAATGGTATCCGCTTCGATAACAGTCACTGAAGCTGGCGTGTCTAATTGTGATTGTCTCAACCTAGCTGCGGTGAGTACTTCAGGCATCTCCATTACCTGTTCTTCAAACATACCATCCATGGCAGCTAAGGTATCCCCAAATTGCAGCTCTTGCGCCGATATCACTGGCGAAATACATAAAGAGAGCAAAGTGGCTTTAACTGCGCGATAAGCCATTATGTGTTTAGTCCCATTTGTTGCATTATTATCCACCCGCCTCAAGTCAGTGCTTACTTTAACGAACAAGGGCATGGCTGGTACAAGTATGCCAAAAAAATATGTCCATTTAATAAAAACTTTCATTTTAGAAATAAAAAAATCTCTAATATTCCTTGTTACTTATTTAGGTTAGGTACGAAAAAAACCTTTCGCAAATGAACGAATCAGCTACAAACAAGAGAATTCAGGGGATTTCACTCAAATAATCCGAATTTTTATTCGAATTATTTGCTTTAAGCAGTTGATTTAAATGGCTTTGTATTTTCTAATTTTGTCCGAATTCCACCCATATATTAGAGTGTTTTTTATACACTTCATTTTGCTTTTGGAGCCCGAAGTGCTCTAATTACAAGGCTGAATTCAGCAAAACAAATATTACAATTGGAGTTGACTATGAGTCAGCGAGATCACCTTACCTGGTTGAATGAACTACCAGACGCCTTTCAAACCTACCGAGCCGGACGAAAAGTCGACGAAGTGGAATGCATCATTCCCGATCTAACAGGCATGTCCCGAGGCAAAGCTATGCCTCTCAGCAAATTCTCCCCTGACCACACGTTGTTTTTACCTATCTCTATTTTTTACCAAACCATCACAGGTGAAGACGTGGAAATGG
This sequence comes from Gammaproteobacteria bacterium, assembly GCA_013373125.1. Taxonomy (GTDB): domain Bacteria; phylum Pseudomonadota; class Gammaproteobacteria; order Pseudomonadales; family Oceanobacteraceae; genus Bermanella. The sequence goes on from JABXIK010000065.1 coordinate 13,771, forward strand.
ACATTGAGAATCAATGGGCCGAAGGGGATATGCAGTTAAAACCTGACATGTCTACCGCCATGGCAGTGCCCTGGGCTAAAGAAGCGACTTTGCAAGTGATCCATGACTTATTGGATCAAGACGGTCAACCTGTTAAATACGCGCCACGTAATGTCCTAAAGCGCGTCATCGCACTATTTAATGATAAAGGTTGGCAGCCAGTTATTGCGCCTGAGTTAGAATTTTATTTAATTAAACCTAACGTGGACCCTAATGAGCCAATTCAACCGCCCGTTGGTCGTACTGGTCGCTCTGGCTCAGGCAGACAATCCTATTCCATGTCAGCAGTTGATGAATACGGCCCAGTGATCGATACCATCTACGATTATGCTGAAGACGCAGGTTTAACCATTGATACCGTGATTCAAGAAGATGGTGCCGGTCAGGTTGAAATTAACCTAACCCATGGCGATCCATTATTGTTAGCCGACCAAGTGTTTTACTTTAAGCGTATTATCCGTGAGGCCGCATTAAATAATGGCATGTTCGCTACCTTTATGGCGAAACCCATGCGCGACGAGCCCGGAAGTGCCATGCACGTTCATCAAAGTGTGGTAGACCTTAAAACCGGCAAAAACATCTTCTCCAATGAGCAAGGTGATGCCAGTGAACAGTTCTTCCACTTTATTGGTGGCTCACAGCAATATTTAAAACAAGTCATGCCATTAATGGCGCCCAACGTGAATTCATTTAAACGCTTTGAATCCGATACCAACTCTAGCGCCCCTACAAATATGGCCTGGGGATATGATAACCGCGCCACGGGTTTACGCGTGCCGAATTCAAAAGCACAAGATCGCCGCTTAGAAAACCGCATCGTAGGCGTGGATAGCAACCCTTATTTGTCCATTGCAGCAAGTTTAGTGTGTGGCTATCTGGGTTTGATTCATCAAATACAACCTCATGCCCCGGCTGAAGGTGAAATTGATGATGAAACCGAAGCCATGCCTAATACCTTGGACGAAGCCTTGGCTATTTTCGAAGAAGCAGAAGATATTCACGCAGCCCTTGGCGAAGAATTCTGTAAGCTGTACGCAGAAATTAAACGCGAAGAGTTGAGACAATATCATAGAGAAATCAGCCCTTGGGAAAGGGAGCATTTGCTACTAAACGTTTAACACGTCTCAATTTCTCATTTCACCATAAAGGCACATTCAATGTGTCTTTATGGTGAGCCTTAAGAAGGCTCCCCTCTCCTTGGCAAGTTTGCTAAACTGCCATCGACTTTTTCAGTCAAACCCCATAATCAAAAGAACCCCAAAAGGTCCCAGAGTGTCATTACAACCCTTAGACTTACTTGCCCTCATAGGCTACTTGCTAATCATCACTGGTATTGGCTTTTATTTTTCGCGCAAAAATACCAACACAGAAGAGTATTTTGTGGGCGGGCGCAGCTTCAGTGGTTGGGTCATTGGCTTATCATTAGTGGGCACATCCATCAGCTCCATCACCTTTTTGGCTTATCCTGGGGATGCGTTTAAAACCAGTTGGCTCCGCTTTGTACCCAATTTAATGCTTCCAATTGGGGTCCTCATCGCCGCGTATTTATTTTTACCGTTTTTCCGTCGCGGCAATGTCACATCCGCTTATGAATATTTAGAAGACCGCTTTGGTCCCAGTGTGCGTGTTTACGGCGCCATTGCCTTCATCATTGCTCAAATCGTACGCGTCAGTATGATTCTGTTTTTATTGTCGTTAGTGATTCAAGAACTTACCGGCTTAAGCGCCACCAGCTGCATTTTAATTGGCGGCGTGATTGTCGCTATTTACACCATCGTTGGTGGCATAGATGCCGTTATCTGGACTGACGTATTGCAAACCATTGTATTACTCGTTGGTGGTTTATTATGTTTATGGGTCATCATCGACGCATTACCTGGGGGCCTAGGGCAAATCTTCGATGTGGCTAACGAATTTAATAAACTCAGTTTTAGCGTGTTAGAAAACGGTAATCTACAAGCGGTTGGCTGGGAAATTCGCTTTGATGAAAAAACCATTACTATGATGTTATTCATTGGTTTGATTGCATGGTTAACCGAATATTCCTCTAATCAAAATACGGTACAACGTTACTGCGCCTCTAAATCCACGAAAGAAGCACGTAAAGCTATGCTAGTGGCCGTATGCAGCTCATTACCTATTTGGGCCTTTTATATGTTTTTAGGTACCGCTCTGTTTGTATTTTTCCAACAGTTCCCAGCGGTTTCACCTACTGAAATGCTAAACGGTGAACGTGCACCTGAACAAATTCTACCTTACTTCATTAGTAATCATTTACCTTCTGGGGTTGCCGGTATTGTGATTGCTTCTGCCTTAGCGGCGGCCATGAGTTCGTTAGACAGCTCCATCAATGCTATTTCTACTGTATCCGTAGTAGATATTTATCGTCGCCACATTAAACCCAATGAAGATGATAAACATTACTTAAAAGCGGCCTGGGTCATTGCATCCATTAGTGCCATGTTAATGATTAGTGGTGCTATTTATTTAGCCAACGCAGAAACCAAAACCCTGCAAGATACCGCCACAATCTTAACCAGTATTTTAGGTGGTGGTTTATTAGGTTTGTACTTAATTGGTTTCTTCACCAAAAAAGGCGATGCTCGTGCAGCCTGGGCTGGTTTGATCAGCACCATGGTGTTCACCGTATGGACCATCCTCAGTAAAAATCAATTACTGCCAGATGCCATCAGCGTGCCTTTCGATTTGTACTACACAGGATTTGTCGGCAACGTGATTATGTTTGTTATAACGTATGTTGTCGCCAGCACATTACTTAAGACGCAAAAAGATTTAGCCGGCTTAACGGTTTGGGATTTACCTAAAACCAAATAACAAATCACATAAACGAAAAACGGAGTCACCTAACTTTAGGTCACTCCGTTTTTTATCTATAAAATACAGGCTCAATCTTATTTCTTTTGGATGTAAGCACAGTGATTTGGTCTAGGGCCAACTTTTGGGTGCTCACGGCAGGTTTTAGGGCGTTTCTCATAGATGGTACATCGGCGAGTCTCACGATCTAAATACAAGCAGTCGTTATTAGACATTCGAGTTAAGGTAAAGACACTGGTTTTAAAGTTAAAATGTTCAACTACACCCTGCTTCATCAAGTTTTTTGAAATATTCTTGGGTGATTCATGTTCTGCCTCGAACTCTGATATCAATTCCATCCGAATTAAATCAGATAGCCTTACTTCTACCGGTAATGTGCAGCAAGTGGCATTACAATCATCACACAGGCCATTTCTGTATTTCACCCAAGTAGATAAATCATCCACGTTTACAGCTGAAATGCGTTTTACTTTAGCCAATGGGGTTTACTCACGAAGCCTTAAATAAATACGATGTATTGCGCTTCGTCATCAAAATCTGCTTCGGGTAGGATATCTTCTAATGGGTATTTACCGGTTTCATCACACCAGTCATAGTATGCGTCTTGATCTAAAACCAAGTCACCGTTTTCTTCTTCGATCAATGCGTTGGATTTCTTCAAGGCTTTTTGCAA
>JABXIK010000050.1 GCA_013373125.1 Gammaproteobacteria bacterium
CCATTAGTTCCGAATTTTTCGATTCCTCAAGACCAAGGCAGTGTGCATCACGAAGCCGAAATTGCGCTTTTAATCTCAAAAGAAGCAAAAAATATTTCTGCGGATAAAGCTTGGGATGTGGTCAGTCATATTACGGTAGCATTGGATTTGACCTTGCGTGATGTGCAAAGCCGTTTAAAAGAAAACGCACACCCATGGGAAATTGCAAAAGGTTTTGATGGCGCCTGCCCATTGGGTAATTGGGTGCCAGTTTCACAAATTAATAATAAAGATGACATGGCTATTGAGCTGATTAAAAACGGTGAGCAAAAACAAAAAGGTCATAGCACACAGATGATCACCTCGATTTCAGATTTGATCGCTTACACCAGCAAATTTTTTACGTTACAGCCTGGGGATGTGATTTTAACGGGGACTCCAGCTGGCGTGGGGCCGTTAGCAAGTGGTGATGAGTTACGCGCGATTTTAGATGATCAGTTCACGTTCACAACAAACGTATTGTAGGGGCCGCGTCAGCGGATGATGAGTGATGGAACTTCTTAACTGGTTCAAAAAGCCCCTTAAATGGTGGCTAGGTTTGGCATTGGTTGTTATCGGCACGATTGTCATGCGCCAAGTACACAGTGCAGATTGGGCGCAACCGTTAGGTGGAGCACTGGTGTTTGTGGGGATTATCATGGTGCTACTATTTGGGCGAATACCACCTAGGTCGTAATAAATAAAAACAACAACAAAGCCGTTATGTTTTGCATAACGGCTTTTTTGCTTTTAGGGATCTAAATGTAATTTATGGCAACACCCAATTGCCTTCTTGGTTCGCATCGCTGGCGTTTAACCAAACATGGGTGATACCACCTTTTGAATTTTTTAATGCTTGGTTTTGCTGGCTATTTGTTGGGGCTGAAAATTCATAATCCCCTAACAGTGAACACGCGTTGTGGCCATCGCTCCACACATCACTATAAGTAGAGATTTGCCATTCGCCGGTTTGAATATGCCGGCAAGCAAAGAAGTGTTGGTTACTGCAGTTAGCATCGTCCCAGCGGCCATTTCCCCACTGTACGGCACAATCTTGATTGCCGCCCCAATTATTCGGCTCGTTCACATCCCATGACCAAACCCCAGCGGCCATACGGCCATCGTTATAGGTCAGATTGTCTAGGTTCACAATGTTGCCGCCGTTCATGAAAGCTTGGCTAACATCATTCGCTTCGATGCGTTTGACTGAGCCGTTAGTAAAAAATGCACCGATGGCACCAATGGAAGTGCGGTCTTCCCAAATACGGTTTATGTCGCCTAAGCCGGTAAAGGCAAGATTTTTCATGCCTGAGTGAGAAGAGCAGCCACCATCTTTCCATAGCACTACTTGTTTGCCCGCTGCACGAACTTGATTTTTAGTTAGGGTGTTGGGAATGGATTGGCAGCCATTACTTGCATAAATTTTTCCTGCCAGTTTGTTATTTAAGATATTAAGCAGTTGTTGGTGGTGACCATCTGTGTGATCTTCAAAATACAAAATGATGACTTCGCTGGGGTTTTCATTGAGCCAACGGGCGACTTCTGCAACGCCATCTTTGACAAAACGGTCGGTTAAGCTGCAACCCAGATGTAAATCCCCCACATCCACACCGATGCCCGAGTGACACAATAATAAGTCAGTTCCCCATTCCCAAGGCCAGCCATGAGTGTGGGCAGTCCAGTGAGCATCCAGCTCAATAAAACGTGCCCCGATGCGCAGCTGATCATAGATAGAGTGTTTCTGTTGTGGGTCTAAATAGCGTGTGGCGTTGCGATAGGTTTGCGAGTTATAGCTGTTATGTGAACCTAAAATATTGTTATCAGCCAATGGTGTATCACTGTCCATTTGACGCTGATAGTTCAAAGCCTTTCCGGCCCAGCTGGTTTGAAATTCCGTTATGGGGTCAGCGGATGCGGTTACTTGAGTTGAGGGTGTGCTGCTCATGGCAAAGCTAAATGATGCACAGCTAAGCCCAGCAATAAATACCCAGGCTTTGGCGCGAAGTCCTTGTTTAGTCATAGCTATCTCGTGTGAGTGAATGGGGCGAAATTATTATTGTTATGTCGGCAGCAGGGCCGTAATAAATGTGTAAACCACGTGAGGGTGAGATGCAATTAATCTAAACCAAGTTGGCCTGAAGAGTGATGCACTTGGCCAGCTTGGTATATGAGAAGCGTGAGAATTAAGAAAAGAGTATTACTTTAAGCGGCTAAACCAAATCCAAAAACCAGACAGAGACAGCAGCAATAAAATCACGGCAGCGGCATCCACGATGTAAACGCCAATCTCGCCAAAAAAGCGACCACTGTGTAGATCGAGCACCACTTTTTGCCAGCTGATGGTGTGATTGGTTTGCAAATGGTTTTCTAATACTTGAGGTGTCGAAATGTTTTTCGGGGCAGGCATGGCTTGAGTGAGCATCATGCTGATGTCATCAAAGCCAAACCAAGTATTGCCTTGTAAAAATAATAGGCTGCCGTTTGCATGGCTTAAATTTGTAATGTCGTTGCCGAGTAACTGGCTGTCGATGGATTCAATGAGCTGGCCATTGGCGAGCAACAAAATTTGTTGTTTGCACAATATCCAAAGTTGCTCATTAAGCTGCGCTGCGTTGATTAAAGGTGGCTCGCAATTGAGTAACGGCTGTTTATTTAAATAAACCGCATCTCCTGCTTGATAGATAACATTATCTTCGACCTTTAAGCCTAGGTTCGCTTCAGCAGGGTAAGGCCATAGCCATAAGTTGGATTGTGGATATTGCTTGGCGAGTTCAAGCTGGCCTGTGTGGTTGAGCATGAGGCCGGTGATACTGACTAGTACAACAATAACAGCGGCAGTTAGGCCTAAGCGGCGATGCCAACGGTGAAGAAAAAAACGAAGTTTGCGTTTGAACATTAAGGTTGCTGAATCTGTTGCTGCAAATAGAGCGCAAGTTTAGCAACTTTCTTCATTGAGCGCACAGAATAGGTGGCGCCGGAGATGCCATCGATGTTTTGATTCAAATCACCGCCGTGAGTTAGCTGTGCGCCGAAAAACTGTTGGCGAAACCCAAGGGCTTTGATTTCATCGCCACGGCTTTCACGAAACGCGAGTACTTCCATACTTTCGATGCCCTTTGAATTTAATACGATGCCAAATGTAATGGGCAATTCTTTACCAATCTCGTTAAGGATAAACCCTAAGCGGCCTTGGTCTTGCCAATAGCGAATACGAATGCCTGCATAAGGGTGGCTTAATATCTCTTTCACCGCGGCTTGCTGTTCTGGACTTAACCACAGTGTTTTTACAGAGGATTGGGGAAGTTGGTATTGTTTAAGAAAATCGGCAGAAGACACCTGACCATAACTGGGCATGCTGAATAAGCAGCTTACAAGCAGTAATCGTTGAATGATGGTCATGGCGTACTTCCTAAAAAAGCAACGCGATGCGTTGCTTTTTTTAACGTTTAAAACCTAAAGCTGAGACAGCTTAGAAGCTATAACCCACACCTAGATTGAAGGTGTCAGTGGTTTCATCGGCAGCTGTGTCATCAGCTTGATTGTAATCGGCTTTTAACACGACAGTGTCGGCTAACCAGTAGTTAACACCTACTGTGGTTTCGTTGACTGCAGAGTCTGCACTGTTACCGGCTTTGTTGTCGTAGCTAGAGTAACGGGCGAATACACCAAGATCTTGTGATACTTTGTAGGCTGGCTCTAGGTAGTAACCAGATTGCTTTTCAGCACCGTCTGCGATGTCAGCAATTTTATCATCAAAGGTCCATTGGGCGTAAAGCGCGCGAACCGCGAAGTCACCTTGTTCAACGATGGCATGAGCTTCTAATAGCTGACCATCAACATTCGCAGCGCCTTGGGTTACGTCTTCTTGATATTGAATCGTGGCGCCTACAGCAACACCAGCCATTGGCTTGTAGTTAACGCGTGCAGTAAATGCGAAGTCGTTTGCGGCGGCTTCAGCTACTTTTTGACGACCTTTACGTGGAACTAGGCTGCCAGAAGTATCAATGTTTAAACCAGAGTGTACGGCCACATCGTAAGAGATGGTTTCTGTTTTACCGGTTAGGCCAACACCGCCTTCCCACCAAGTAGCAGGAATGATGTTTTTCTCAACGTTGTTACGCTCAACACCGTAGAAAGTATCTGGCTCGTGGGTTTCGTTAAGGATACCCACAGGTACTAGGAACAAACCCGCTTTAGCAGAAAGCGTGTCATTGATGTCTTTCTCGATGAAAGCTTGTTCGATTTCGACTTCACCCGGCTTTCCTTCACCTGCTAGAGCGTGCTCAACTTCGAACTCAGAGAAGAAACGAGTGGTGCTGTTTAATTCTTTACCAATGAACAAAACGAAGCGGTGGAAATCGATTTCGTCTTCGTCTTTACCTTGCACGTTGTTGTAGTGCATTTCACCGTAACCGCCGATGCTAACGTGAGAGCCAGAACCCGCATTGGTTTCAACCGCATTGGCAGTGGCTTCTAATTGCGCACGTAGTTCGTCGATTTGCTTTTGTAGATCATCATTACTTGGGGCAGCAAGGGCAATGCTAGAGGCCAGTAGTGATACAACACCTAATGTCTTTTTCATGTTATGCCTTTAATGGTCTTATGGTTATGTTTACTGGGGCGTTATTGTACTTATGTGTAATGAACAGTAAAGACATTAAGAGTGATTATCGTTTAGATATGCAATTTAATTACAAGAAAGTTGACCTAAATCTTAGGTATTCGCTGACCAAATAGATGAGAATGGTGGTTTTTTGATCAATCAAGATCAGTATCCCTTTTCTGCGGTGAATTGGTCGATGATCTCACCCTTTATGTTTTTAAAATAAAACTCGGCATGATCTGGGTGAAAGACAGCAAACAAGGCTCCGTATTGGGCGTCTTGGTCTTGGGTATAAATGCTGGCCCACCAGTTTCCACCACGATCTTGATCGCGCACTTCTCTGCCACCAAGACCGGATACAAAGGCAAAGCTTGTTCCCTCGGTGAGGTGAAAGTGATCGGAGGAATCGGCGATGGTTTGTTCGCTCATATCACTGAGCAAATGGGTGCGCGAATAGGAGTGTTCATGGCCAGTGGCTATGAACGCGCCGTGTTCGCGGCAAACTTCATAAGCCGCCCAGCCAACCTCATTGCGTTTGCTACCCACTTGCATGGCGCGCTGATTTTTATGCCACACACAAATGCGCCAGTGATCATTAGGTGCCTTGCTCAGGTTTTCTTTGAGTTTTCGGTTTTGTAAAAAATCAAAGCCCTTGGTGCCAATACTGGAAAACACCAGATGCACATTGTGAATAGTGCAGGTCATGTTTTCCCCATAGTCTCCTAGGCAACTGACGTTTTTTTGTTGCCGCAAACGCTGTTGTCCTAGGTTCAGTACAGTATCAATGTCACTGTCATCATAATCGTGGTTGCCTGCGGCAATAAGTGCGGCATCGTTTTGCAGAGTGCTGCGCACCATGTGATCCCATTGGGTATCTAAGTTTGCATCATAGGAGGTATCCCCTGTGACCACAGTGAGATCCACACCTTCTTGTTTAATCAGGTTCAGCACAGCTTGAAAGCCATCGCCGGCGCCGGTGTCGCCGATAAAGGCGATCTTGATGGGTTGGTTTTGCTTTTGTGCCTGGGCAGACGTAATGAACAGCGAATAGATAAGCAGAGTAAAGATGAGTTGACGCAACATGTTTCCCCTTCTTTTTTATAATCGGCCTATTGCCAGTATAGAAGGGGATGGCAAACAGGCTAGGGATTAAACGAGCCTGTTAACTTGAGAATACTTGCTCAGAGAGTGGATTAAGACAAACGCATTTTGAAATCGTCGTAGCCGAATTCGCGCACCACATTCAGTGCATTGGTTTCAGAGTTCCAAATGGCAATGGCGGGTAAACGCGTGCCGTTGAATGTGCTGGTTTTCACCATGGTGTAATGACCCATGTCTTCAATTACGAGACGTTGTCCTACTGTTAATGGCTCATCGAAACTGTAATCGTTAATCACATCGCCAGCTAAACAGGTCAAACCACCTAGACGATAGGTGTGAGATTTTTCATTGGCCTCGCCACTGCCTGTTATGTCTGGGCGGTACGGCATTTCCAACGTGTCTGGCATATGACAAGTGGCAGAGGTATCTAAAATGGCCTGTGGCAATTGGTTAAAACCTATGTCTAACACCTCGGCGACTAACACGCCGGTGCCGATGGCCACGGCTTCGCCAGGCTCTAGATACACATCGACTGAGTATTTTGCCTTGATGGTTTTGATGCATTCAACTAATTCATCAATTTGATAGCCCGGCGCGGTAATGTGATGGCCGCCACCAAAGTTTAACCATTCTAGTTTCGGTAACCATTGTGCGAATTTTTCTTCCACTACTCTTAAGGTGCGCTCAAGCGGTAAAAAGTCTTGCTCGCAAAGGGTATGAAAATGGAAGCCAGAAATCAGTTCAAATGCATCTTGTGCTTCGCTTTGTTGGAGTGCTGCAACCAATTGATCATATGTTGTGCCCAAACGCGAACCAGCGGCACATGGATCGTAAATCTCCACGTCCCCTTCGCTGTGTTCTGGGTTAATACGCAAACCAAATTGCAGATCTTTTCTTTGCTCTAATGCGGCTTTACATAGCGGCGCAAAACGCACGAGTTGGCTAGGAGTATTAAACACAATGTGATTCGCAAAGGTGAGTAACTCTTTAAAATCACTTTCTGTATAGGCGGCAGAGAAAACATGCACTTCGCCGCCGTAATATTCTTTGCCCAATAACGCTTCATGCAAACCACTGGAGCAGGTTCCGGATAAATATTGAGTGGTTAAAGGCGCTAAAGAAAACATGGAAAACGCTTTTAGGGCGTGTAGCACTTTTGCACCGCTGCGAGTTTGTACGTCATTTAAAATGCGCAAATTACGTTCAACGGCTATTTCGTCCACCACAAAACACGGTGATGGTAAGCGGTTAAGATCCAGTTTGGAAAAATCCGTAAATTGCATACAAGTACTCACAGTTAAAACGCGAAAAGCCCAAGCCTAACTGAATGGTTAGGCTTGGAAAGCGGAGAAAGGATTATTGATCTAGATTGAACTCGTCTAGTTCGATCACGTTCCATGGTAGGCCATATTGGTTCATGGCTTCCATGAATGGATCTGGATCAAATTGTTCGATGTTGAACACACCAGGCTCTAGCCACTTGTCTTCTACCATCATCTTGGCACCGATCATAGCCGGTACACCTGTGGTGTAAGAAATGGCTTGAGACTTCACTTCTTCCCAGCAAGATTCGTGGTTACAAATCTGGTAGCAGTAAACAATCTTTTCTTTACCGTCTTTAATGCCGCGTACCACAGTGCCGATACAGGTATTGCCTTTGGTGCGAGGCCCTAAAGAAGATGGGTCCGGCAATAACTTAGCTAAGAATTGAATCGGTACAATTTGTTGGCCTTCGTATTCCACAGGCTCGATACCTGTCATACCCACATTACCTAATACTTCTAAGTGTTTTAGGTAGTTGTCAGAAAAGCTCATCCAGAACTGCGCACGTTTTAGCGTCGGGAAGTGCTTAGTTAAGCTTTCCAGTTCTTCGTGGTACATACGGTAGATGTTGTACTCGCCGACATTTTCTGGGCAAGTGAATTTGGCTTTTTTGCTCATGGCATCTGTCGTTACAAATTCGCCATTTTCCCAGTGACGACATTCGGCGGTGACTTCACGAATGTTAATTTCTGGGTTGAAGTTAGTTGCAAACGGATAGCCATGGTCACCACCGTTTACATCGATGATGTCTAGGTAGTGAATTTCGTCAAAGTAATGCTTGGCCACATAAGCGGTGAAAACGTTGGTGGCACCAGGATCAAAGCCACTGCCTAATAAGGCAGTTAAACCCGCTTGTTTGAATTTGTCTTGGTACGCCCACTGCCAGCTGTATTCAAATTTAGCGGTATCTAATGGCTCGTAGTTGGCCGTATCCATGTAGTGTACGCCGGCTTCTAAGCACGCATCCATGATGGTGAGATCTTGATAAGGCAGGGCTACGTTGATGACAAGTTTTGGCTGTTCAGCTTTCAATAGAGCAGCAAGTTCAGGCACGTTATCAGCATCTACTTGAGCAGTGCGAATGCTCACACCGGTTTTTTCTTTCACGCCTTCTGCAATTGCAATGCACTTGCTTTCGGTACGACTGGCCAGAATGATATCGCTAAACACTTCTGAAAGTTGTGCACATTTTTGTGTCACTACATTGCCGACACCGCCGGCACCAATAATCATAACTTTGCTCATTGAGTCTCTCTCTGAAAGTCAGGGTGTTCTCACCACAGGCTTTAACAGCCATTACTGTTTCGCGAATGGCTGAGCCATTCCCGCAATCTTTAGCATGACATGCAATGGTTACAATTGGTTAACACGACAGGAGCAACCCAATGGATTTGAGTTGTGTAAAACGAGAAAAATGAGGAAAGAACCAAGGTATTCACAAAAAAATGAATAACGATGGATACCCAACTTATTTATCTCACTGTCATGGTGTTAAAACCAAGGCCGTAACTTGCTTGCGCGCCTTCTGACGGTGAGAAAACGCTTGGGCTAAACTTGCATAAATCCTCTATGGGAAGCACTAAATTGAGCGCATTTTAGGCGCTGACTTGCAAAATACAAGCGTTTTTTAATGAGTTTTCATTAGGAGAAATTTCGCCGCAAACCCCTATATTTATAGGTTTCGAATCATTATTCGGGTTCAACAAAATCACGTAAAAAAGCAATGGGTTTGTAAGGCCCGTCAATGCTACGTTTTTGGGTTAAGTGCAAATAATTTCTGACGAATGTATTTTGATCAAAGTAGGTGTAATTAAAATTTGTATCCTGAGAATCAGGTTGGGTATGGGCTAACGTGCAGAACGACATAGCAAGCGAGATTTTGGGAATTCTGAGAAAGCGGCTTTATGATTTAGCTTTAAAACAAAAAAAAGCCCGTAAAAGCGGGCTTTGTAAAATAAGCAATGAGTTAATTTTTTGCCTTAAGGGTTTTGACGCCCTCGGCTGTACCCATTAAAAACACATCCGCAGGACGACAGGCGAATAAACCGTTCGTCACCACGCCCACAATGGCGTTGATGCGCTCTTCTAATTGAGTGGCGCTTTGAATGTTTAGGTTATGCACATCCAAAATCACATTGCCGTTATCCGTTACCACACCTTGGCGATAAACTGGGTCGCCACCTAGGGCAACCAGCTCACGGGCCACATAAGAGCGCGCCATAGGAATCACTTCTACCGGAAGAGGGAAGGTGCCTAGAATCGGAACCAGCTTGCTGTCATCGGCAATGCAGATGAATTCTTTGCTGCATGCGGCGACGATTTTTTCACGGGTTAAGGCAGCACCGCCGCCTTTGATAGCTTGTAAGTGATCATTAATCTCGTCGGCCCCATCAATGTAAAATTCCAAGGAGCCCACGCTATTTAAATCATATACCGGAATACCATGATCTTTTAAGCGTTGTGCGGTAGCATCCGAACTGGCCACGGCACCATCAAATAGGTGTTTGATCTTGGCCAGAGCATCAATGAAGCAGTTGGCGGTGGAACCTGTGCCCACGCCGATGATGCTGTCTTCCTCCAGATGAGGTTGGATGTAATCCACCGCCGCTTGGCCTACGGCCTGCTTAAGCTGATCTTGGTTCATATGCTTGGTCCAAAGTTTCATGAAATTTAGGTGTGATTATATCTAAGCACAGGCAAAAATGGTTACAATATTCCACTTTTTAAAATAGGTAAGTTGAATCCCAATGGCGGAAAACTACATAAAACGCATACTAGAAGCCAATGTCTATGATGTGGCGGTTGAATCCCCCCTATCAGCGGCGCAATTTCTTAGTGACCGCCTCAACAACACCATTTTGATTAAGCGTGAAGATGAGCAGCCGGTTTATAGCTTCAAGTGTCGTGGCGCTTATAACTGCATTTCTAAGAAAACCGAAGAAGAATTAGCCCGTGGTGTGGTGACCGCCAGTGCGGGTAACCACGCCCAGGGTGTGGCCCTATCCGCGCAGAAACTGGGTATCAAGGCCACCATCGTCATGCCCCGTACCACGCCAGAAATCAAAGTGGCGTCTGTGCGTGCCCGTGGTGCCAAAGCGGTATTACACGGTGATACCTTTGATGAAGCCTTTGCCTATAGCCAAAAATTGGTGGAAGAAAAGGGCATGACTTATATCCACCCTTATGATGATCCAGATGTAATTGCTGGTCAGGGCACCATTGCCATGGAGATGCTGCGTCAGCACACAGGCGACATACACGCTATTTTTGTTCCTGTTGGTGGCGGTGGTATCGCAGCGGGTGTGGCCGCGTACGTGAAGTACCTTCGTCCTGAAATTAAAGTGATTGCCGTTGAGAGCACCGAAAGCGCGTGCTTAGCAGCGGCTATGAAAGCTGGTCGTCGTGTGACCTTGCCCCATGTGGGTATCTTTGCCGACGGTGTGGCGGTTGCGCAAATTGGCAAACACACTTGGCAGGTTTGTAAGGATCACATTGATGAAGTCATCACAGTGACGCCGGATGAATTATGCGCGGCTATTAAGGACATCTTTGATGATACGCGCAGCGTCGCCGAACCGGCTGGAGCGTTAGGTGTGGCGGGCTTGAAAAAATATGTGGAGCGCGAAGGTGTGGAAGGTAAAACCCTTATCGCCATTGAATCCGGCGCTAACATGAATTTTGATCGCTTACGCTATGTAAGTGAAATGGCGGAAGTGGGTGAAGGTCGTGAAGTGATCATGGCGGTAACCATTCCTGAAAGGCCGGGGAGTTTCCAAACGTTTTGTAATGTTTTGGGTAAGCGCCCAATTACAGAATTCAATTACCGTTATGGCAAAGACGACGCCGCTCAAATTTATGTGGGTGTGAAAGTGCCAGAAGGGGGCAAGCTAGACTTATTAAACGAGCTGGCGGATAACGCATACCCTGTGATTGATTTAAGCGATGACGAAATTTCTAAGTACCATATACGTCATATGGTGGGCGGCCATGCACCAGAATCTGTGGATAACGAAATCCTGTATCGTTTTGAATTTCCAGAGCGTCCAGGTGCGTTGCTGTTATTCTTGAAGAAACTAGGCAAGCGTTGGAACATTTCCATGTTCCATTATCGTAATCACGGTGCCGCCAGTGGTCGCGTGTTAGTGGGTTTACAAGTGCCCACAAAAGAGAAGAAGGAGTTGAATAAATACTTGGATGAAGTGGGTTACCCGTACTGGGAAGAAAGCGATAATCCAGCTTATAAATTATTTTTAGGCTAACTATAAAAAAGGCTGCAATTGCAGCCTTTTTTATTTTTTCGCAATCAAGTAATCAATGGTGTCGACAAAATCTAAGAGAAAGGTTTGGCTGCTGGCAATTTGCTGGAAGCTGAGGGTTTTACTTAATGCACTTAAAAACGCGATAAGATTTTGTTGATTTGCTTGCGTGGCAATTAAATAAGCTTCTGATTTAAATTCCTCTGGGGTATTGAGTAATTGTTTTAGGCGCGCTTCGATGGATTGATTGGATACCATCATGACTTGTTTAAGTGCGGCTTGATAGCGTGACAAATAGGCGATGCGTTGTGGCGTTAAGAATTGATGTTGAGTGCAGTATGCTTGTAATAGTGCCAGTTGTTGTTTGGATAAATCACCAAAGATTTCAGTTAAATTATCTTCCCAACGTTCGTATAACGCTTCTTGGCGATCTTGCGGCGTTTGGCGATTAAACTCGGCTAGTTTTTTATCATTGCGTTGTTCTAATTCATGAAATAAATGACCCACTTGATCCGTCGTCAGCTCACTTGCTAGTGGTGTAATTTGTTCACTGATTTGTAGCCGAATTCGCTGCCAGTGCTCTCGAATCTCTTCAATATGAAATTGAATGTCATCCTCATCGAATGAGGAGCCAATGTGTTTATGCACCTTCATCAAGTGGTGCTTATACTTGGGTAGCTCTTCTTGGCGATGCCAAGCTAGCAGTTTAAGTAATTCTTGATTGTATAGGTCACTTTGCTCATCGTTTAAATCTAAGTAGTCATCACTGTACCAAGTGATGATCCAATCTAGATTGTTGTAAACCATGCGGTTAGAGCAACTGCACAGTAGACAAACCATGAGAATGATGAGAAGTGTACGCATAAGAATCCTTATGTAAGGAGCATGCTTAAGTTTAGAAGACGGCTATATATTTAAAGCAATAAATGGCAATAAAAAAGGGGAGCATTGCTCCCCTTTTTTATGGTTATTTTTTATTTAGGCGTTTAACCCAGTAATGCGCATTCTTGATACCGAGTTTTTCAGGATCAAAGGTATAGCTATCCACATTGCTATTTTTCTGCGCTTCATAGTCTTTTAGCGCTTTAATCGCTGGTTTCGCCATGAAGAAGATGATCAAAATACCAATGATGTTTAACCATGCCATGAGGCCCACACCAATATCACCTAATCCCCAAGCAAGGTCTGCGGTTTTTACTGTGCCGTAAAAAACAGACGCTAAAAGTGCAACTTTCAGCACGCCCATCATGCCGGGCAATTTAAGCGAGCGGCGCAGATAGCTGACGTTAGTTTCAGCAATATAGTAATACGCCAAAATGGTGGTGAATGAGAAGAAGAATAATGCAAATGCAATGAATGGCTTACCTAGTCCCGGCAGAGTACTTTCAATCGCGTACTGTGTGAAGGCTGGACTATTGGCAGCAATATCAGCACCGAGGTTTTGGATCAGCATAGTATCCATTGGGCCGTGAACATTGTATGTGCCTGTGATCAAAATCATAAAAGCAGTAGCGGAACATACGAATAAAGTATCCACATAGATAGAGAAAGCTTGTACCAAACCTTGCTGTGCTGGGTGGCTAACATTAGAAGCCGCGGCTGCGTGCGGGCCAGTACCTTGACCGGCTTCGTTAGAATAAACACCACGTTTCACACCCCAACCGATGGCAGCACCAATACCGGCCATCGGGGTAAAGGCATCGCCGACGATCATGGCAATAATGCCAGGTAGCTGTTCGATGTTTAATGCCACGATGACAAGTGCAATAACAATGTAGGCAAGCGCCATAAACGGCACGATGACTTGTGCCACCATGGCGATACGTTTCACACCACCAAAAATAATGAAGGCTAGGATAATGCAGATTAGAGTACCGGTAGCGATTTTCGCTGAGCTCATGATGCCCATGCCAGTGTTCACCATCTCGCCAGAACCAAATGCGGTAACGATGGCGTTACCAATACTATTGGACTGAATACCCGGGAGTAACAGACCACAGGCTAGAATCGTGGAGATGGCAAAGATGATTGCGAACCATTTTTGACCCATGGCTTTTTCAAAATAATAAGCTGGGCCACCGCGGAACTCATCGCCTTCTTCTTCTTTATAGATTTGCGCTAATGTGGACTCGATGTAAGCGGTCGCGGCACCTAAAAACGCCACCATCCACATCCAGAATACCGCACCAGGACCACCAAAGCCGATGGCAGCAGCCACGCCGGCAATATTCCCGGTACCCACACGACCGGATAATGAAATGGCTAATGCTTGGAAGGAGGAAATCCCTTTGCTGGATTCATTGGGAGTAAATAATAAACGCCACATTTCTTTGATATGGCGCACTTGCATAAAGCGCGTAAGAATGGAGAAAAATAAACCGGCTGCCAGACACAAATAAATCAGTACTGGACTCCAAATTACGCCATTAATGGCATCAACGATGGCTTGCATGGAAAGTTCCTTAAGAAGAGAGTCGCAAGCAGGATAACAAATGACACTTCGATGAAAAGGTTAAAAAAGCAGATTCTGTGAATTTCTTTTTGCTTTAAATAAATTGCCCCAGATTGACACGAGCTGAGCGTTTAAAAAGTGGCGCGAGTGGTTGTATCTGGGGCATGCAACGGGTTATGGGAGAGCGGATTTGCACTGAATGCGTCCCTTATTGTTTGGTCTTATATGGATTGGCTTATTATGTCTGGTAATAAAAAGTCAGTTTTCACCTAGGAAATCAAGCATAAATATCCGTGTCAGCTTGCCAAAATGCCACAATGTGAGACTGTCTGACAATCATATCTATCTGTTTTATATAGGGTTTTTAAATATGGTACAAATGTGCGTTAAATAACTTAACAAACCGTTACAAAAGCCTTGGAAGGGCCAAATCTCGCATGTTAAGGTGCTCAACCTAAATGACTGTCTGAACACAAAAATAACAAACATCAGCGCATTTTCACCCTAGCCAAAAACTGCCTGAGCCAGACAGACTTGCAAACCCGAACAATAATAATTTCCACGGGAGCCAGATCATGGCAGACAAGTACAAAATTATCGGACCTGTATACGATTTCCTAAGCACCATTTACAGTGGCCGCCAAATCCATAAATGCAAAACCGCCATGAATGTGGATTTAAAAGAAGACGATAAAATTTTATTTGCTGGTGTGGGTCATGGACGTGATGCAATTGATGCAGCTGAACGTGGCGCGCAAGTAACCGTTGTGGATTTATCCGCCACCATGTTGAAAAACGTGGAAAAGAATTTAAAAGGCAAACAGTTCAAACACCCAATTCGGTTAGTACACAGCGACATTTTGAAATTTGATGAAGTGGGCGAATACGATCAAGTGGTAGCAAATTTTTTCTTAAACGTATTCCCCGAAGATTTCATGGTAACCGTCATGCAACACTTATCTACCTTGGTAAAAGCGGACGGCCATTTTGTTATTGGTGATTTCCACTTTCCAACCGGTAATGTACTGACAAAAGCGTTCCAAAATATTTATTGGTACATCGCGGTATTTACATTCACCGTGTTCGCCAAAAATGCATTCCATAAAATTTATAATTATCCAAAACATCTTGAAAGCTTAGGTTTCTCCGTGGAGAAAACTCAAGCCTTTAATGTGTTGTTGATTCCTTCACTTTGGTCCATGAAGGCATCGCGTAAACAAATTGCCAAACCTCAACAAGAAGACGCTGCTTAAAGCAAAGCCGACATTCTTGTAGATAATAACAATAAGAGGTCTGAGTTATGAATAAAGCCGATATTGAAGTCACAGAAATTAGCCATGAAACGGAAGCCGCTCACGGCGGTGGGGTTTTTACCTTTTCTGAACGCGTTGAATTTTTAAAGAAATTTGGCCGTCACTCCATGGCGTTTTCTGCACTGCAGCCTCAAATGCGTTATTTCGATATGGAAGGTGTTGGTTATATTGCCTACCGCAAACAATGGGGTTCGGTTGTGTGTTTGGGTAATCCAATTTGTGCAAAAGAGGATCGTGAATTGATTATTCGCGAGTTTTGCAAAAAATACTCAAGCCCAGTCTTTATTCAAGTTACTCAAGACGTTGCAGAATTAATTAATGACATTACGGGTTTTTATGCCACGCAATTCGGCAAAGAAACCTTAATTGATCTGAATACTTGGACCATGTCCGGTAAAAAGAAACAAGTTATTCGCACCGCAGTGAACCATGCGAAAAAAGAAGGTGTGACGGTTAAAGAAAGCTATGGTGATTTGGCATACCGTAATCTTTCAGACTCGTGGTTGAAGACTCGTAAGTGCAAGGGCCGCGAGATTGTTTTCTTAATTCGTCCAATGGAGATGGATTATAAAGAAGGTACCCGTCGTTTCTTTGCTTACCAAGGGGATGAAATGATAGGCTTTATCTTCTTTGATCCGATTTATGAGAATGGTCATGTGGTTGGTTATGTGCCAAACATTAGTCGTGCCTCAGAAAAATTCCCACAGGGTATTTTCTACATGCTAATGGTACAAGCCATGGAGAAATTTAAAGAAGAAGGTGTGCCGTATATATTCTTAGGTTTATCACCTTTGGCATTGGATTATCCGCCTAAGTCGAATGAATCGAAAGTATTACGTTGGATGCTGGAATTTACCGCCAAGCATTTAAATTTCTTGTATAACTTTAAAGGCATCGACTTTACTAAGTCTCGTTTCCGTGGCGAAGAAGAGCCGACTTATGCCGTACATAAACGCATTATGCCGTCAAAAGACTTTGTGTGTATGTTTAAGATCTGTAATGTTATCTAAAGTATAAAAGATTTATAAACCCGCCATCGGCGGGTTTTTTTATGCTTACAAAATACTTATGAATCCGATAGTTTGTTTTTGGCTTCAATCCACTGTGCCATGTATTGCGTGGACTTCATGGTGTGGTGTCGCAGCATACTACCGGTGAAGTTATTTAATCGATGGTTATCTAATTGAGTTGTGATTTGATGTACTCGCTCAATCAGGTTTCGACTAAACGTTTGCCATGCAAAGCCTGTTTGTAAGAATGTGTCACAACGTGCTTGCAGGGCTTGCCAATCGCTTTCTTGCTCATAAAGTTTCACGGCCATATTCGCAAATTGCGTAAAGTCATCGCTGATACACGCTGTGGTTTGATTTTCGCTTGTATATAACCCTTCTGCCCCTATGGATGTCGTAACCGCAGGCAAGCCACATTGAGCGGCATCCAGTAATTTACCTTTTAAGCCGGCGCCAAAACGTAACGGGGCGAGTAATAAGCGGGCTTGTTTCAGTACTGCAAAGGCATCGTCGCACCAACCTTTTACATGAAAGCCTTGTTTTTCGTTATGTAATTGAGTGGCTTTTTTGGGTGGGTAAGCACCGTAAATGTGTAACTGTGCTTGCGGTAATTGTTTGCGAATCAGAGGCCAAATTTGTTGCTTTAATTGCAGGACCGCATCCCAGTTAGGCTCATGCCGAAAATTACCTATGGATACAAAGTGCTGACGTTGTGAAAAACCCAGATCTCGGTTAGCTGAAACGTCTTTCAGCATAAAGGGTGTGTACAGCAATAGGTTTTCGGGGACATGGAAAACCTCTTGCAATAACTGCATTTCATACTGGCTAATGGTAAGAGTGAGATCACAGCGGTAAATAGACGCTATTTCTCTTCTAGCATGATCGGAGAATAAATCCTTAACCGGAACTTGTTGTATCACATCCTGATTATGTTTAGCGAGGGCTTGGCGCGCAAAGCGTAAGCAGTGTAAGTCTTCGCTATCTAAAATGCGCAGAGCCTGAGGGCAATGTTTTTCTACACGCCAGCCAAATTGCTCTTCCATCATGAAGCGATCGAACATCACGACCTGAGGATTAAGTTTGCTGACATACTCGTCAAAGCTGCTGTGATTCAATTGAATCTCGGCGGTGCGGATGCCATAGTTTTGGTAATTGATGGCATGTTCACTCGGGGCAGCTGGGGAAGCATATTCCACCTCGTAGCCGCCTTGTTGAAAACATTCAATGAGCTGCAGCATACGCGATCCAGCTGCACTGGATTTTGGCTCAGGCCACACATAGCCGATGACGAGTAGGGTTTTCATGGTTTGAAATCAAGTAAAAAACTCAATTGTACCCGATTCCATTAATCTGCGCCTTCTACAGACTTTTCACTGGCACTGGGTATAATGGCTGTTTTTCACCAAGTGTTCCTTGTATGACTGCGTTACCCAAGCCTAATTATAAAAACCCCATCCACATGCTGGCCTTCGGCCTTGGCAGCGGATTATTCCCTAAAGCCCCTGGCACCATGGGCACGATTGCCGCTTTACCTATTTATTGGTTTTTCTTACAAGATTTGTCTGTATGGGCTTATGTTTTAGTGCTGCTTGCTACCATGGTGATTGGCACTTATGTGTGCGAAAAAACTTCACAAGATTTAAACGTCCATGATCACAGTGGCATTGTCATTGATGAATGGATTGGCATGTGGATCACCATGTTCTTGGCACCGCAGGGCATTGCATGGCTGGTGTGGGGTTTCATCCTGTTTCGAATTTTTGATATTGCCAAACCTTGGCCCATTAAATGGTTTGATCAACATGTAAAAGGTGGCTTTGGCATCATGATGGATGATGTGGTGGCAGCTTTAGCGGCATGGGGTTGTGTGCAATTAACCGTGTTGGCCATCGCCCTTTTGTAAGGGCAGATGGAAGTGCTTTTGAAGCGCTAGCGGCGCAGGAATCGTAACCAGCGCCAAATGTTCAGTAAACTGGCCAGCGCTGCTGAGACATAAGTGAGCGCACACGCCAATAAAATCTTTCTCGCGTTTTTGTAATCCTTCTCCGCTAAGTAGTTTCCATTTTTCAAGATGGGCAATGCCTTAGAAAAACTTGCATTAAATTCCACGGGTAAGGTCACGAGGTGAACCAAGGTGCTTGCGAGCATCCCCACAATAGCCACTATGATCGACAGCCGTGCCATACCTGGGACAAAACTTAAAAATACTGGCGTACTGAGTAAGGCCACTTGCGCTAACTTTTCCACATAAAACGCAAATTTAGCCAAAGGTGAGCGGAATAATAACAACGCCATGCCTTGTTGATGCTGAATAGCGTGCCCCACCTCATGGGCGGCAGTGGCCACGGCGGTTAAGGATTTTCCATTAAAATTGGCACTGCTAAGGCGGACGGTTTTACTGCTTGGGTCATAATGGTCACCGAGCTCAGTGGTTTCCAGTTTTACCTTAAGCCCTTGTTGCTTAATGAGATGTTGAGCGAATTCCCCTCCTGTCCCTGGGAAGTCGGAGCGTTCATTGCTGTGCTTTTTTAATATGCGCTGTACCCAAAACTGAGGGAAAAAGATTAGCCCAACCACGGCAATGAGTAATACAATCCAAATCATAACGCACCTCGAATCACGATAAGGATAGTATACGTGAGAGTGAATCAAATATTGACAGGCCTTGGCCTGTTCTTCATCACTTTTTTTGCGCAAGCCAATATTAAAGCGGTTGGTCTAATGCCAGGTATGGCGATATTAGAGCAAGATGGACAGCGCATCGTGATTAAAGCAGGGGAAGAAAAACAGGGTATTCGCTTAGTACGTGCTGACAGCGAACAATGCTTAATTATTGTGGATGGTCAACGCCAAACTTTGTTGTTAGGAGCCTCGTTAGCCTCCGGTTACGTGGCGCCGCAATCGAAAGAAGTTCGCTTAGCGCAGCAGTTTGGCGGGCATTATTATGCTAATGCAAAAATGAATGGACGCACCATCAAAATGCTGGTGGATACAGGGGCGTCCCATGTGACGTTAAGCGGTAATGTGGCGCGCCGTATGGGTATCGAGTATGCCAATGGTCGTCGCGGTGTCAGTTCTACCGCTAGTGGTAGGGTGCCTAGTTACATGGTGCAAGTGAATGACATCACGGTAGAAGGCATTAAACGTTATAACGTTTGGGTGAATGTGATTGAAGGCGGACACCCAGAGGTGCCCTTATTAGGCATGAGTTTTTTAGGGCAGCTTAAAATTCAACAAGACAACGGCGAGCTTGTGCTGAGCGAATAATGCTTATGCTGGTTGTCGCATTCTGATTAACTCTTTGGTTAACCATTCTTCGCTGGTGATGGTAGCTTGCCCTTTGCATTCAACTGTATAGGGTTTACCACTCATGCTGCTTTTGCTGGCGCTCAGGCGAATAAAATCCTCTGTGGTTTCAATGTCATCTGAATAATATTCGTATTTCTTTTTGATATGCTCAAGTGCATCTTTAGCGGTATGTTTCTTACCATTACGCACATACATGCACTGTGATTGCGCGATAAATTTCATCAAATGTTTGATTTCAAATTCATTGGCACTGGCACTCATGCTGGCAGCCAATAACAATACAAAACCCAATGCGAAGTTCTTTAGTACAAGCATAAGTCCTCCAAAAAATTAATTATGGTGCACTTCAATGGTGGTGTGTGAAAGATTGGTTTCGTCTTTTAATAATTGTTTAAAGTAGTCGGCATTCACATTTAGATGAGTTTCAATTGAAAGCATCGCCGCATAGTGATCACCACTAATTTTCCAAACGTGTAAATCTAAAATACGATGAGGCCCATCTTTTTCGACACTGTCACGAATATGCGTACGCTTTTGCGCATCGATGTTCATATCAAGTAAAACAGGGGAAGTTTGCTTCACTAAACCAATAGCCCAGCGACTAATAATAATCGCCCCCACAATGCCCATGATAGGGTCGAGCACATGCCAGCCTAAATATTTACCGGCAAACAATGCCACTATGGCTAAAACCGAGGTGAGAGCATCGGCCAAAACATGCATGTAAGCCGCTTTTAAATTGTGATCGTGATGATGGTCGTGGTCGTGTGAGTGATGATGCCCATGGTGGTGATCGTGATGATGATCACTTAACAATAACGCACTGATTAAATTAATCACTAACCCCACAATGGCCACAAAAATAGCTTGGTTAAAGGCTATGTCATGGGGTGAAAAAATACGCTGAGTGGATTCGATTAACATGACAAAGGCCACGACACCTAATGCAATGGCACTGGTGTATCCGCCCAGTACGTTAACTTTGCCAGTACCAAAACTGAACTCTGGATTGTGCTGGTGTTTACGTGCGTAATGATAGGCAAATAATGTTATGCAAAAGGCAGCCACATGGGTGCCCATGTGCCAACCATCTGCCAGTAATGCCATAGAACCGTAAATACTACCGGCCACAATTTCTGCCACCATGGTGACAGCTGTCAGAATTAAAACCGCCAGAGTGCGTTTTTCACCAGAAGGGTTTTGCTGACTAAATTGCCCAGCGTGTTTACATTCTAAAATTGGATCGCTCATGGCTGTTCTCTAGCGCAATAAAAAACGCATCCGAGGATGCGTTTGCTTTATTTTAATTGGTTTAATCTGGTAAGAATGCCTTTTGCATCTATTCCCATTTCTGCCCATTGTTGTGCCTGACTGGCATGTTCAATGTACGCATCAGGAATACCCAAGTTGACTAAGTTAAGCTTTGAATCGTGTTGGGCATAAAACTCATTCACGGCCGAACCGGCACCACCCATGATGGCGTTATCTTCGAGTGTGATAATGTGCTGGTGAGCAGCCGTTAATTCTTTTAGTAACGCTTCATCAATGGGTTTCACAAAGCGCATGTCCACTAAAGTAATGGTCTTACCAGTCTGTGCTTGGAATTGTTCGGCGGCTAACTTGGCTTCTTTTAATAACGGGCCGAAACACAATAGTGCAATGTCTTGTCCTTGTTGCAGGATTTCGCCTTTACCAATGGGTAGTGTTTCGGTTGTGACGCTGACTTCATTCTCCGTGGCGTTGCCTCTTGGATAGCGTACCGCAGCAGGGCCTTCATATTCATAAGCGGTATTTAATAACAAACGGCATTGATTTTCATCGCTTGGACATGCGATCACCATGTTGGGAATGCAACGCATGAAACTAATGTCATAAGCACCGGCATGGGTCGGACCATCGGCTCCCACCACTCCGGCGCGGTCGATGGCAAACGTGACATCTAAGTTTTGTACGGCCACGTCGTGAACCAACTGATCGTAGGCCCGTTGTAAAAAGGTGCTGTAAATGGCCACAACGGGCTTGGCTCCTTCACACGCCATACCAGCGGCTAAGGTGACAGCATGTTGTTCGGCAATGGCTACGTCAAAATAGCGCTCG
This sequence comes from Gammaproteobacteria bacterium, assembly GCA_013373125.1. Taxonomy (GTDB): domain Bacteria; phylum Pseudomonadota; class Gammaproteobacteria; order Pseudomonadales; family Oceanobacteraceae; genus Bermanella. Next base: position 21,483 of record JABXIK010000050.1, read on the forward strand.
GGAAATTTCTCCGAAAATTTTACCAAGTCACTGCCTTCTCGCATGGCAGGAGTAATCGCCATGAAGCGGCTATCTAATGTGGCGGTATCACATGCCCATTTACCAAAAATATTACTGAAGGTTTTAACTTTCTTAGTGCTGCCGCCTATAGGTGAAAGCGCGTGATACTTAATTGGGTCAGCTTCGGCTGGCGCAAAATCTTTGCCCTTTTTGGTGACGATATGTAAAAACTGCGGACCTTTTAGGTCTCGCATGTTGCGTAGGGTGCGCACTAAAGCATCAAGGTCGTGACCATCTACGGGGCCAATGTAATTGAATCCCAGTTCCTCGAAGAAAATGCCCGGCGTGAAAAACCCTTTTACGTGTTCTTCGGTTTTACTGGCCAGTTCCCAAACATGTGGAATGGCACTGAGCACTTTACGTGAACCTTCACGCATGGTGGTGTAGGTTTTTGAGCTTAACAGTTTGGCTAAATATTTATTTAGACCGCCCACGTTTTCGCTGATGGACATGTCGTTGTCATTCAAAATAACCAACATGTCGGTGTCGGTATGACCCGCATGATTAAGTGCTTCAAATGCTTGCCCTGCGGTCATGGCACCATCGCCAATGATGGCTGCGACTTTTTTCTTGTTGCCTGTTTTCTCCGCGGCGATGGCCATGCCTAAAGCGGCACTGATGGAGGTAGATGAATGCCCTACACCAAAGCTGTCGTATTCACTTTCGCTGCGTTTCGGGAATGGGGACAAACCGTCCTTCTGACGAATGCTAGGTAATTGCTCGCGACGACCGGTTAATACCTTGTGCGGGTAAGCTTGATGGCCCACATCCCAAAGTAAAATGTCATCTGGGGTGTTATACACATAATGCAGCGCAATGGTCAGTTCCACCACGCCTAAGCCGGCGCCAAAGTGCCCCCCGCTTTGTCCCACGCTGTACAATAAATATTCACGCAATTCATGGGCGAGCTGCGGCAACTGGTTGGGGGCCAGGTCGCGTAATTGATTGGGAAGATCAATGCTGTCCAATAATGGCGTGTCTGGACGGCTATCGGGGATTTCCTGGAACATCTGTTACCCAGTGTCTGCGTTGCTTTTAAGGGGCGCTATTCTACCCGCTTATGAGCAAAAAAGTAATGAAGACAACCGGGCTTAATTGACCCGGTCGATGATGTAATTGGCAATTTGTTTAAGCGCTTGGGCGTGTTCTCCCAACGAAGAGAGTGCATCTAAAGCGGATTCATGTAATTGCTTTGCTTTTAATTGGGCGCCATCCAAGCCCAGCAAGGATACATACGTGGGTTTGTTCAGTGCCGCATCCGCTCCCTGAGTTTTACCTAGGGTCTGGGTGTCACTGGTCACATCCAATATGTCGTCTTGTACTTGAAATGCTAAGCCTATGGCATCGGCGTAACTCTCAAGTGCCGCTTTGGTTTGGCTATCTAGGCTGGCCTGACATTGGGCTCCCATGATTACGGCGGCTTTGATCAATGCGCCGGTTTTATGGTTGTGCATGGTTTCGAGATAAGCCAGATCCACCGTTTGATTCACGGCTTCCAGATCCAAACTTTGACCGCCCGCCATACCATAAGCGCCACTGGCAAAGGCTAGGGTTTGCAACATACTTAATTGTTGAGCCGGTAATAGCCCATCAATGGGACGGCTTAATAAAGAGAAGGCTTCGGTTTGCAAGGCATCACCGGCCAAGATGGCGCAGGCTTCATCAAAGGCAATGTGGCAAGTGGGCTGGCCACGGCGTAAATCATCATCGTCCATGGCTGGTAGGTCGTCATGTACTAACGAATAAGCATGCACCATTTCTATGGCTAAGGCGGCCACATCGGCGTGATGTAAATTAGCCTGACACGCCTGAGCACTGGCATACACCAATAATGGTCGAATGCGTTTGCCACCATTTAATAGGCTGTATTTCATGGCTGCGATTAAGCGTTGCGCATGAGCTTGCGGTAATACGCTGGGCGAGTTCATGGCGGCATCAAACCGAGCAAGGGCCATGCTTTGAAACTGGCGAAATTCCATTATTGCTCGTCACCTGTGAACGGGACGGCGGTGCTTTGGCCGGACTCTTCAATTAATAACTGAACTTTTTGCTCTGCTTGGCTTAATGCCTGCTGGCACTGGCGAGTTAATTTTACACCTTGCTCGAAGGCTTGCAGTGATTGTTCAAGGGTGAACTCACTGTTTTCTAATTTTTCCACCAAGGATTCCAGTTGGGCAAGGGACTGTTCAAAATCCACTGGGGTTTGCTGGTCTGCCATGCAATTACCTATTACTCGCGGCTCGAGTGAGCCATTTGATGATTTGGCACAATTGTAGCCTAAGTGGCCGTGCAAACTGAAATACTCTGTCTAGACTCAATATTATGTGAGAGCCCAATAAGTAAGGAAGTCAGGGTAATACAGTGGATTTAGCAACGATAGTTGGGGTAATTGGGGCCTGGATAATAGTCGTGATGGCCATGGTAATGGGGGGTGACCCCGCCATGTTCGTCAATGTGCCTTCTATGCTGATTGTGGTGGGGGGCGCCATCTTCGCCGTATTGATGAAGTTCGAACTGAGTCAATTCTTAGCCGCAGGTAAAATTGCCGCTTTCGCCTTTTCTTTTAAATTACCAAAGCCAGATGCCATGATCGAAGAAATTGTGGAGTTGGCGGGTGAGGCTCGTAAAAATGGTTTGCTGGCCCTAGAAGGTAAAGAGGTCAGTTACGAATTTTTAGGCAAGGGCATTCAATTACTAGTGGATGGCCATGATCCTGACGTGGTGAAAACCTTATTAGGTAAAGATGTGCGTTTAAGCGCAGATCGCCACAAAATAGGCACCCAAATTTTTTCTCAGCTAGGTGACGTGGCTCCGGCCATGGGGATGATCGGAACGCTCATTGGTTTGGTGGCCATGTTGGCGAATATGGATGATCCGAAATCCATCGGCCCAGCCATGGCAGTAGCACTCTTAACCACTCTATATGGCGCCATGATGGCGAACATGTTGTGTTTGCCCATTGCAGATAAGTGTTCACTGCGTGCCGATGAAGAAGGCCGTCTTCAAGCCATGGTGATCGACGCCTTATTGGCCATTCAAGCGGGTCAAAACCCGCGGGTGATTGAATCCATTCTACGAACGTACTTGCCTGGGTCGAAACGGGGAGAAGAGGATGCATAATCGTCTCTCCAAGATCATGGAAGAATAAAGGAGCAGATTCATGGCTGATGAAGATGAAGCTCCAGACTGTCCCGATTGTCCTGTCTGCCCCCCCAGTTGGTTAGCCACATTTGCCGATTTAATGTCGCTGCTTATGTGTTTTTTCGTATTGCTATTATCGTTTGCAGAAATCGACGCATTAAAGTTCAAACGTTTAGCCGGTGAGTTGCGCATGGCGTTTGGGGTGCAAACCACTATTAATGCAGACGATCCTCCAAAGGGTACCAGTGTCATTGCGAAACACTTTAGTCCATCCATACCTGAGCCCACGCCCATTAACGAGATTCGTCAAAAAACCTCCGACGTTACCGAGAGTTCGTTAGAGGTGTTATGCCAAGATGCGGTAACGGCACAAACGGAAGCGCAAGGAGACACGGGTAAGCAAACCCGTGAAATCGTCATTCCAAAGGAGCAGCAAACCCAAGAGCAAGTGGAAGAAGCCGCACTGGAAATGGCCAGCGAATTAGAACGCGAAATCTCCAAAGGTCAGGTGGAGCTGGAAACCCAAGGTAATAAGATCATCATACGGATTACCGAGAACAGCTCGTTCAAAGCCGGCAGTGCATTTGTAGAAGATGCCTTCTTGCCTGTATTGGATAAGATTCGGGAAGTATTGGTCGAGGTGCCTGGGCGTATTAGCGTAGAAGGGCATACGGATAACACCCCACTCGGTGCCGGCGGTCGATATAACTCCAACTGGGAACTCAGTGCAGCGCGTGCTGCTGCGGTGGCGCAATATTTATTTATCGCCCCTGAGATGGATGAAAAACGTTTCATGGTCGTCGGCCATGGTAGCGTGCGTCCGCTGGTGGATAATAAAACAGCCGAGAATCGAGAAAAAAATCGTCGAGTGGAAATCATCATCGTCAAGAGTGGGCCAAAAGATAACGACGATGAACCAGAAATGAACCCGGAAGATAATCCGTTCGAAGATCAATTGAATGCTAAGCCGGAAGACTTCGGTTTAGATCCAGATGAAGTGTTCTAGGGAGTGAACATGGCAGAAGAGCGTCGTCGGTTTTTTCGCATTGATGATGAAGTAGCCATTAGTTTTCATCTATTGGATGAGGAATACGGCGGCGAAGATAGTGATGATGTGGCCGAGATCCATGACTTGCAGCAAGAATTTCACGTGAGTCTTGAAGTACAAATTCGACAAGCCATGGTGGACGTTCGAGCGCAGTACCCAAAGCTTGCGCCGTTATTGGATTTAATGAATCAAAAGATCAATTTGCTCCATGCCAGTGAAGCACTGGTGGATGAAGCTCCTGTATTGAAACAAGCCAATCTTAGTGCCTGCGGTGTGGCGTTTACATGGAAGGATGAATTGCCCATCAATCAGCTAGTCATGGTGAACATGTATTTACAACCTAATCACGAGTTAGTGCGTTCGCAGGCTCATGTGGCAGGTGTGGATAACAATCCTGATTATCCTGCTTTATCTGAAGAGCCGCATATTATTCGTTTGGATTTCGATGACATGCATCATGCGTATCAAGAGGTGTTGATTCAACATGTGGTGCAGCGTCAGGGGCATCAGTTGCGTAAAAAATTAGACAAAGAGTAAACCTGTGAGGAAAAATTTTACCGGAAACGGGTGCAAACTTGTGTACTACCGTTTTATTAAATGCCTATCGCAGCAAATGCTTAAAAAATCGACCGCTTTTGATCATAGCGTGTATAATCCCCTCCTATGAAAAAAACCAAAACAAACGCTAAATCAAAAAAACTCACCGATCCTTTTGCCAAGCGCGAAGCGGATAAATACGACAACCCAGTGGCTAGTCGTGAACTCATCCTTGAAACCTTAGAAAACCACCCCGTGCCATTGACTCATATGCAACTGGTCGAGCGCCTGCATGTGGAAGGGGAAGACCAGATTGAAGCCATGCGTCGTCGCTTAATTGCCATGTGTCGTGATGGTCAATTAGTCGAAGATCGCCGCCGTGCCTATACCCCAATGTCGCAAGTTCAGCTGATTCGTGGTCGCGTGCAAGGGCACAAAGATGGCTATGGATTCTTAATTAAAGAAGAAGGGGGCGATGACCTGCACCTTTCTGCCAAGCAAATGCGTAAGGTATTTGATGGCGATGTGGTGGCCGTGCGTTTAGCTGGCGCCGATAACCGTGGTAAGCAAGAAGCCATTATTGTGGAAGTGGTACAGCGTAATACCCATCAGCTGGTGGGTCGCTTTTATACACAGGGCGATAGCGGTTATGTGGCACCAGACAGTCGCCGCATTACGCAAGAAATTATGATTGCCGGCACTGATATGGGTGGCGCGAAAAACGGTCAGTTCGTTGTGGTGGAAATCACTAAGCAACCGGATGCGCGACAATTGGCCCTAGGCCGTATTACTGAAGTGCTAGGGGATCATCTTGCCCCAGGCATGGAGATCGATATTGCCCTGCGCAGCCATGAGATTCCGTTTGTTTTCCCACAAGCGGTGGAAGAGCAAGTGGCTAAAATTCCAGATGAAGTGACAGAAGCGGATAAATTACATCGCATCGATTTGCGTCAGTTGCCGTTTGTCACCATAGATGGGGAAGACGCACGAGATTTCGATGATGCAGTGCTTGCCGAATACAACCCAAAAACCAAGGGCTGGCGTTTGTATGTAGCCATTGCCGATGTGAGTCATTACGTTTCGGTTAATTCGCCGTTAGATAAAGAAGCGCAAAACCGTGGTAACAGCGTGTATTTTCCAGAGCATGTGGTGCCCATGTTGCCGGAGAAACTCAGTAACGGTTTATGCTCGTTAAATCCCCATGTGGATCGATTGTGCATGGTGTGCGAGATGAGCATCAGCGCAGCGGGTAATATCAGTGGTTATCAATTTTACGAAGGGGTGATGCACAGTCATGCTCGCTTAACCTACAAGTTAGTGGGTAAGATTTTAGAAGATAAAAACGGTGAAGAAGGCCAAGCCTTACGTGAACAATACGCTCACATCGTGCCGCAGCTGGACACCTTATACGATTTGTATAAAACCTTGCGCGCTGCACGCAGTGAACGAGGCGCCATTGAATTTGAAACCGTTGAAACGCGCATTATTTTTAATGCGGAACGTAAGATTGAAGATATCGTGCCAGTGCATCGTAATGATGCCCATAAAGTCATTGAAGAATGTATGTTGTGTGCCAACGTGGCCACCGCGCGCTTCTTAGAAAAACATAAGCAGCCAGGTTTGTATCGTGTGCACCAAGGGCCTAGCGAGCAAAAGCTGGAGAACTTGAAGCAGTATCTGAATGAGCAAGGCCTCGTGTTGGGTGGTGGTTTAAAGCCGACTCCAAAAGACTTTTTGCATGTGATGAATCAAATTGAAGGTCGTCCAGATGCGCACTTGATTCAAACCATGTTGTTGCGTTCCATGAGCCAAGCGGTTTATCAGCCGGATAACGAAGGCCATTTTGGTTTGGCTTATCCTGCGTACACGCACTTCACTTCCCCTATTCGTCGCTATCCTGATTTGATGGTGCATCGTGCCATACGTCAGCTGATTCGTAGTGAGCGTGATGATGATGCGCTGTTAAAAACCATTCGCCGCGCCGATGGCGCACAGCCGTTATCTAAGTCAGCCATTTATCCTTATGACATGGCGGCACTGTTACAGTTGGGCGAGCAAGCGTCATTAACCGAGCGTCGTGCCGATGATGCCACCCGTGACGTTATGGATTTCTTAAAGTGCGAATACATGCGTGCCCATGTAGGCGAAGAGTTTGAAGGGGTGATCAGTAGCGTCACTAACTTCGGAATTTTTGTACAATTAAATGATTTGTACATCGAAGGCTTGGTGCACGTGACCAACCTGACCAGTGATTTTTATCAGTTTGATCCGGTACGTATGATCTTAAAAGGTGAGCGTACGGGCCGTCGTTTCCGTATGGGAGATACCGTACAGGTCATTGTGTCCCGTGTGGATTTGGATGATCGCAAGATTGATTTTGAAATGGCAGGTGCAAGTGCTGCGGGAGTTGCCAATCCAAAAGGTAAGCGTAGCGCGCCGCGTGAATCGAGCGGTAAACGCACAATTGGCTCAGTGCGTAAACGTAAACCCACGTTGAGTATGCCTGAGTCTAAAGAAGGATCGGACAAAGCGGACCCATACGCCAAGGCAAAAGCGGACAAAAAGAAACTCATGGATGAAGCCAAGAGTGCGGCAAAGAAAAAAAAGAAACCAAGCAAACGCCAAAAACTCAATAACGCGAAAAAGAAAGCCAGTAAAAAGACGGCTAAAAAGAAAAAGTAGAGAAGTGTGATCATGAGTGATGAGATTGTTTTTGGTATTCACGCCGTTAGTAATGTTTTAAAGCGCTCCAGTGAGCGTGTGCGTGAAATGTACGTACAGCAAGGCCGTGATGATGAGCGTTTGCAGGAACTCTTTACCCTAGCCAAACAGAACGGCATTTCGGTACAGGTGGTGAAAAAAGCCTTTCTAGATGACAAGGCGCAAGGCAACCATCAGGGGATTGCTGTACGCGTCAAGCCCGTACAAGTGAAAGGCGAAAACGATTTACTGCGTCAGTTGGATGCTATGGATGAGCCTGCTTTTTTATTGATTTTGGATACCATTACCGATCCGCATAACCTAGGTGCGTGCTTACGTACGGCAGATGCGGCTGGCGTACATGCAGTTATCGCACCGAAAGACAAAGCGGTGGGCTTAACCGCCACAGTAAGCAAAGTGGCTTGTGGTGCGGCGGAGACGGTACCCTTCTACCAAGTGACTAACCTTGCGCGTACATTAAAAGAGTTACAAGAGCGTGGCATCTGGTTGTACGGCACCGCAGGGGAAGCCAGTGAGTCTGTGTATAAAACCGATCTAAAAGGCCCTATTGCCATAGTAATGGGAGCCGAAGGTAAAGGTTTACGCCGTTTAACTCGTGAAGCTTGTGACCATTTAATCCATATTCCCATGCAAGGAGACGTAAGCTCTTTGAATGTGTCTGTGGCAACCGGTGTGTGTCTATTTGAAGCCTTGCGCCAGAGGACCCTTCCTTAACGTTTAGCGCTGTGAGCGCGTCTTGACCCCATGGTCTACTCTTAAAAAATGGAACATGTTTCATTAGAGAGATCATGGGCGTATTGATTGTTTATTTTATGAATGACCTGCGTATTGATGGCAGCGAGGCTCGCCGATGAAGCCCCGTGGTCTCTCAATTCGTTTGGCTATGCTCATGGTGATAGCCACCTTGCTCATGCAAGTAGCCCATGGTTTGTATCGCTTTTCTGTGGATGTACCAATGGCCCGTGAACGCAGTATGGGTGAGATCAATAACCTAGTGACAAGCCTACAACCAGCATTGTCGGAATCCCTTTATCAATATAACGAACACCTTTCTGAGGAAATCCTAAAAACCTTTCGCGCTTACGATGCGGTACAAGCGGTTTGGTTATTAGACAGTGACGGTACCGGTATTGGTGTGTGGGTGAGGGTAGATACACCGGCTATTGGCACTGAAGATTTCCAGGAAGTCACCTGGCCGTTACAGCATCAAGCCACGGAAATTGGATCGTTAGTCATCTTAATGGATATGTCTATTATTGAGCATGCCGCTATTGTACAGGTATGGCACATTATCGCGTTTTCGGCCTTGATCGGTTTATTGGCTTTGGTTTTTTTGTACATCATTGCGCAAGCGTTAGTGACCAAACCGATAGAGTCGTTATCACGCATGGTAAATCAAATTGATAGCCATGAATTTACTCAGGATGACATTAATGTTTTAGATAATATTAATACCTATTATGAGATCGAGTCGTTAAAACTTTCAATTAAAGATATTTTATCTGAGCTGTTAGAACATCTGGTGGAGCATAAAAAGAATGTGAGTTTGCTACAAAAGTTTAACCAAACTTTGGAGCAGAGCGTAAAAGAAAGAACCTTCGAATTAGAACAAGCTAAAGAAAAAGCCGAAGTGGCGAATCGCGCAAAGACCGACTTTTTAAATGTAATTACCCACGAATTACGCACGCCTCTTAATGGCGTGTTGGGATTTTCATCTATCTTAAAGGGGCGCGACCTAGCAGAAAAAGACAAGCAGATGGTGGAAGGGATTGAACATTCTGGCCAAGGATTATTATTACTACTCAATGACATCATTGATTTTATTGACTTAGATAGTAAGCCACTGGCGGAACAAACGTTATCTGTGTACGACGCATTAGCTTCGTCGTTTAATGAAATAAAGACACAAGCCGAACAAAAGCAGTTGGATTTTCAATTGGACGTGGATAAAAGCTTAATCTTAAAAGGGGATCCAAGACGGTTGTCGATTCTGGCACGCCAGCTATTAACTAATGGTATAAAATTTACTGAAAGCGGCTCGGTGATTTTGCGTTGTGAGCAAGTTGAAACGGGCGGTGTGCTCATGACGGTAGAAGATACCGGGGTAGGCATGAGCGATGAGCAATATGAGCGTTTATGCCAAGGGGTGTTTAACCAATTAGAACAAGGATTGAATCGCAGTAAAAGTGGTTTAGGTTTGGGCTTGGCGATCGTGAATCGTATTTGCAGTAAGTGGGGTGCGCAATGGTGGATAGAGAAAAATGTACCTCAAGGTACAAAGGTGTTGGTTCAACTTAAAGACATAAGGCCTCAAAACACTCTTACATCACTATAGTTTAAGTTGCTCTCGCAGTTGTTTTAAATGAGCCTGATTTTCTTTGCGCGATAACGGTTTCTCAATGGTTTCCGGCAGCGCTTTTTCCAAAGGCACATCTAGTTTTTCCCCTTTGATGACACGTTCACACAGCATTTCGTAATTACGTTTAAATACAGGGAACACTTGGTCGCGGGATTCGCTGGATATAAAGAACCAATCGGTTGCCACACCGGCAAAATACACAGCGGCATGACTCCAATTAAATGATTTCTTAGGTTGCGGTGCTCGACACGCCTCGATATAGGCGCTTTGCGCATCGGGTAATCCAAATGCAGCGTAAGCATTTTCACAGTAAGAACGAAACGTGGCGAGATTGGGTAAATAGCGCTCGTGACGAATCACTTCTTGGGCGGCCTGTTGAATTAATGAAGCAGGGAAATCATTGAGATTTTTTAACCACAAACGCATAGCAGCGGTGGAGCTTTCCACATTCGGATAAGCGGCCGTAAATTGATTACCATAATTGACGCGCATTAATTCAAACGACGCGGCCAAACTGGTTTTGTGCTCGTCAGAGATCGTCAGCCCAGCTGAGGTCTGAGACGCGCTCGGCAATGCTTGTACTTGCAATGTAATCTCGTTGAGAAGTTGCTCCGTGACCTTGCTGACCATTTAAGCGCTTACTCCATAAGTGTTTCGCATGTTGCAAAAATTTGCTGTTCCAAGACGTGTGTAATTGATTGCTGTCGCGCCAGTATAAAACAAATTCTGGTACGAGGCTTTGGGCAAATGCACGATCAATGTTGGCCATGGTGAGAATTTCGAACACATCTTCTGAAGGCTGCCAGCCATCCACCATGGGCACAGGATCACTTGGATGTGCCAAGCTTGCACTAAAGCGCGCCCATTGACGACGAACCCAGGCTACAAACTTGGTGTTCCAAGTGTCATGAGCTTCGCCTTTTTCCATCCAATATAAAACAAATTCACTCACACAATCTTGTATAAAGCTTGGGTCCACACCGGCTTTTTGTAAGATATCCAAGGTGGTGGCTTCTGGTTGCCAGTTTTGGCTCATAGCCGCTTTACGATTGGCGTCCCCTTGGAAGACAGCTGGGTGGCTTTGATCTTCTTTGTTGCGCTTATTGACCCAACGAATAAACATGGTGGACCAGCTGGCTGCCAATGTGCCTTGGCTTTGGTGATGGTAAATAAACTCTTTGATTTGACCTTGAGCGTAGCGTTTAGCGATGCCTAGGGTCTCTTCTATGTATCTTAGGGTTTCGTTATCTGGGCGCCAGCTTGGATCAATCACATTTTTAAATTGTTGCTGTGACTGTTTATAGGCTTGTTGGGTTTTGCTTTGTTGGCTGCTGGCCGGTGCTTTGGCTTGAAAGCTGTAAAACAATTGGTCGCTTTGACCAAAAGGCGGGCTGTTGTAATGCACCACACCCTTATCACTTAAATTTTTCAGAATACGTTTGATCTGGCTGTCATCCCAAAACGGCAGCCACCTACGTAAAGTGGTTTTATTGATGAACTGCCAGTCTGCATCATGGGGTTGTGCGCCATCATTTAAGGCTTGCAGCACAATGGCTTCTTCAAGACCAATGGTGGCGGCGAGGCTAGGGGAAACCACTAGCATGCGTTCAGGAATTAAACTATGACCCATAATAACTACGTATTCATCTAAAAAGCGGTACAATGCCAGAGGAACTGCAGGGTTTTACTGCACGACTAGGCTAAAGTATTTGTATTAAATCGCCTAGGACTTTTCAGGCAACTGGTGTAACTGGCCTATTAACGCTGAGGCCATCCATTGTGACTGAACAAGACGAGCAGAAAATCAACCCGCGAGTATAACGTATTTTTAGTCGGCAGGCAGTATGGCACGAGCCACTCAAGCAATAATTGATCTCCACGCGCTGCGTGAAAACTATCAACTGGCCAAGAGCCAAGCCCCCAATAGCAAAGCCTATGCTGTGGTAAAAGCCAATGCCTATGGTCATGGGGTTAGCTATGTGGCCAATGCCTTAGCAGCCAGTGCAGACGGATTTGCGGTGGCCTGTGTAGATGAAGCCGTGACCCTGCGTAATCTAGGCATTTTGTTGCCCATTTTGGTGCTGGAAGGCCCCATGGACGCTAATGAATGCCAGACCGCCGTGGATTTGGATTTAGAATTAGCCTTGCATAATCATCAACAGGTGAGCTGGTTGTTGGGTGTTAGCGGCGGTGCCGTTCATACCTATATAAAAGTGGATACCGGCATGCACCGCTTAGGTTTTGCCGTTCAAGATGTTCCCAGTGTCGTGAGTCAATTACGCCAAGCGGCTATGGTGTCTGATATTCAGCTCATGTCTCATTTCGCCTGTGCCGATGAAGTGGGCCATCCTTTTATCCAGCAACAAATTCAAGCGCTAGATGTACTCGCCCCCATGAAATTACCCATGAGCCTGTGCAATAGTGCCGCCGTTTTGACCTTACCCCAATGCCATCAACACACCATACGTCCAGGTATCATGATGTATGGTGCTAGCCCATTATTGGATAAAACGGGCCCTGAACTCGGCCTAATGCCCGTCATGACCTTACAAAGTGAAGTGATTGCTTTACATGATATTCGTGCGGGAGAGAGCGTTGGCTATGGCCAAAGGTATGTGGCGCAACAAGACAGTAAAATAGCCGCAGTAGCAATTGGGTATGGAGATGGCTATCCGCGCAGTGCTAAAAACGGCACACCTGTGTTGATTCGCGGTCAACAAAGACCCATCGCAGGTCGTGTATCCATGGATATGATTACGGTGGATGTCACCGGTATGGAAGTGGCGCTTGGTGATAAGGTGACACTGTGGGGCACAGGATTAAGTGCGGATATTGTGGCGAAACATTGTGACACCATTGCTTATGAATTATTTTGCCAAGTGACCCAAAGAGTGAAGTTTCAATACCTAGGCAGTTAAGGTGTAGGTAGTAATAAATTGGGTTGCGTCCTACTAACAGCCAACATACTCACTGTCTAAAAGCGTCTAAACTAAATACATAGATTGTGCGTATAACCTCAGGCAAGGCTCATTCTTAGCTTGAAGTTGAGTGCAGAAAGATTTCGCTGAGCGTCATAAACGCTTCAGTGTGCCGCCAAGACTTTTACCCAAAGTCAGACTGTGACGATCACAGGTTAGCGGAACCGATTTCATTAAAAATAGAGTGTAAAACCATGACAGTAAAAACGGTGGATGTCCTATTGGTCGGCGCCGGTGCGATGAGCAGCACCCTGGCAATGTTGCTAAAACAGCTGGACCCTTCTCTTAAGATTTGTGTGATTGAACGACTCAAGAGTGTGGCAAAAGAAAGTACCGATGGTTGGAATAACGCAGGTACCGGTCATGCGGCCTATTGCGAACTCAATTACACCCCAGAAGATGCGCAAGGCAATGTGGATATCTCCAAAGCGCTCACTATTAACTCTTCGTTTGAATTATCCCTGCAATTTTGGAGTTACCTGGTTAAACAAGCTGTGCTGCCAGAACCTAAATCTTTTATTAATCGCACACCTCATCTTAGCTTCGTGTGGGGTGAAAAGAATGTGGCGTTTTTAAAGAAGCGTCATGCCTTGATGAGCGCACATCATTTGTTCCAAGGCATGCAATACAGCGAAGACCCTGAACAGCTTAAGCAATGGATGCCTTTGGTTATGAAAGGACGGGATGCTTCCGAGCCGGTGGCAGCTACATATATCCCCCATGGATCGGACGTCGATTTTGGTTCGCTAGCGCGTTACATGATGGCGCACTTAGTTGAGCACGAAAATTTTGAGTTAATTCTTAATCACGATGTGGAGGATTTACAGCGCTCCAGTCAGGGTGGATGGTCTGTATTGGTTGAAGATCGTGAGTCGGGTAAAACCACGCGTATTCGCTCTAAATTTGTTTTTCTTGGGGCTGGCGGTGGTGCACTGCCTTTATTACAAAAATCGGATATCCCAGAGAGCGAAGGTTATGGCGGTTTTCCGGTGAGTGGCCAATGGTTGGTGTGTGAGGATACCCAAGTGGCGGATCAGCATCACGCGAAAGTGTATGGTAAGGCAGCCATTGGTGCGCCACCTATGTCGGTGCCCCATTTAGATACGCGGGTGATAAATGGCAAAAAGGCATTATTGTTCGGCCCATTTGCAGGGTTCACCACTAAGTTTTTGAAGAAAGGTTCCATCTTGGATTTACCGTCTTCCATTCGCGGTAATAATTTAAAACCCATGATGGCGGTGGGTATGAACAATATGGATTTGACCAAGTACTTGATCAGCGAAGTGTTTCAGTCCAATCGCTCACGCATGGCATCGCTGCGTGATTATTTTCCGCAGGCAAAAGATGGGAATTGGCGCTTGGCCGATGCGGGTCAGCGCGTTCAAATCATCAAGAAAGATGAAAAGGGTGGAGGCAAGTTAGAGTTCGGTACCGAAATTGTGGCGGCTAAAGATGGCTCCATCGCTTCTTTATTAGGGGCGTCACCGGGTGCGTCTACGGCGGTGCATGCCATGTTGGATGTGATCGAACGTTGCTTTGCCGATCGTTTGGATAAAGATCAGTGGCGCGAAAAATTAAAAGTGATGATTCCTTCCTATGGGGAATCTCTCATCGACGATGCGGCTCTGTTGTCTCGGGTGAGACAAGATACGTTATCCACCCTTCAGCTTAATCCTTAATCTTCGTCGCCCTTCGCTGTTGTCTAGCAGTGCAAGGGCACTTCATTCTGGCCGGTCTGTGCTAGAACTAATTGATTTTTCTCTACTATAGTCATGGTACGCATGAGGGGATTCCTTGTGTTAGGATAACAGTCTTTTTCACGGAAGAACCCGGAATGCTTTGTTGCAAATGCGGGTACTAGTCAGATTTTATTGAATCAGTAGAATGTGGCGATCAATTTGCTGGTCCGAAGTTTGCGTATGAAAGCACCTGGATCAAAGTACACATGGAAGGTCCCATGATTCGCAGTTTAGTTTTGATGTTAATGCTGGTTGTCTCCCAAAGTGTTTTCGCTGCACAAGGGGAAACGCTCAAGAACGACAGTAAAGAGACTTGGGGATGGCGCACCGCCATGATCACCAGTTTAATGCTGACCCTCGCCACCAATCCATTAGGGGCCGATGAATACAACGTTACCCCAATGTCTTCTACCGACGTAGCCGGTATTAAGTTAGGTTTTCGCTGGCACCAAGATGAAGTACTTGGTGAATTGTTTGGTGCTCAACTCACTCATTATTATTTGTTCGCCTATAACTATTGGCAAAGCACCATAGTGGATGGTCAAGAAGGGGTCGTGAATGGTCTCGAGTTCATCCCTGTTTTTCGCATGAACTGGTCTTACAACAGTCTTTTGAGTTTTGTGGAAACCTCGGTGGGGGCATCTGTGCTGTCCCGAAATGAATTAAATGGACGCCAATTCAGTACGAATTTTCAATTTGCCAATTCTTTAGCATTTGGTGGTTATTTTACTCCACAAGCTTCTTGGACGTTGCAGTTACAGCATTATTCTAACAACAGCATTAAATTGCCAAACAATGGCATTAACTTCTACAACTTGAACTTTGCTTTCCGCTATTAGTTATTCGGTGTATAGGTGCGTTTGAGGATGCATCTATAGCGAGTACTTAATTGGAGGATTCATGCGAGTCCCCATCGTTCGTTTCCAGATAGCTACTTCTTTTTGTTTTCTAGATATGTGATGGCATTTCTCACGGCCACATCCACACGCTCATCAATATCTATGTGTTCCTGTGCGGACATGTAAAATGCTAAATCTACTTCATGGCGATAATATCGAGTCGGCAAATTATTCAGGGCTAGGCAAGCAATATCAGTGAGTTGCTCTTGGTTGAACCCTTTGTTAAGAGCAATGCGGTTAATGGAGTCAACTACCTTATTTTCATAGTAGTTTTGAATTTGGTCGCTAATAGACATACCAGCATCCTTTGTGGTTTCTGTCAGTATAGCTTATGTAAAGGGCTTGTGGAGTTCGGCGTAATTGAGCTAGAAATGAAGCGTAGATAAAGGAAAGAGCGCCCCTGCCAGTTTGGCAGGGGCGAATAGTTTAGCCTTGTACCAAGGCCTTGGCAGCAAGCTCGCCAGTTTCAACCGCACCGTTTAAGAACCCCCAGTATTCTTGTGAGCAGTGCTCACCACAGAAATGAATATTATGACCACTTTCTTTTTGCCATTGCGCGCCCCAGAAGCGGGTAAAGTCACCCAAACCTGGCGTGGAATAACTGCCTTTAGACCAAGGGTTAATTTCCCATTTTGATACCAAGGCTTTACCCTGATAGGCCGCTGATGTGCCTGGGAAGACAGGTTCAATTTGCCCCAAGAATGTATTCACATCTTGTTTGTTGGCCACTTCAAAGGCTTGCTTGGCTGTGAGGTTGCGACCTTGATGGCCACCTAGGTAGTCACACATAACACTGCCAGGCAGAGAGCTGTTAACCTGAGTATCCCAAACCGTCACAAAGCCATCACCACCTGAGTAACTAACACCATTCATTTTCACATCGTGGCCATCAATATTTCGGGTCGCACCCCATGGGCGGCTATCGGTTTGAATATGAATCTTACCGTTGGAGCCCATGTTCATTTCATTAATGGCGGTTTGTTTGGCAGGGGAGAAGGCGTCCCAAATTTCAGCAGAGAAATCAATTTCACGAAGCTTGCTGAACGGTAATGCCAAGACTAATTGATCGCAAATATCCGTAGAGCCATCGTTGAAGCTACATACATAAGGACCTGCTGCAGGACCGGTTACCGCCACTAAGGCTTTTTCGGTTTCAACCGTACCGGCGGGTAATTCATTGAGCATGGCGTAAATCACAGAATCATTACCACCAACAATATGGAAACGCTCATCGGTACCGGCTAATGGTAATGCAGTATTGATAGGGTTCCATGCTAGTAGATATATGAGATTCAAACAGGTTTGTTCTTCTGGCGCTAAACCGTATTCTGAGATTAAATCCGATTGCATTAGCTGACCAAAGTTACTGTTCGCACCAATGCCTACTTGATCCATCCAATCTATGGCATTTATGTTATCTAAGCGAATGTGTTCACTGTTGTGACTGTCGTGAGTCGGCTGCCAAGGGGCATCCATTTGAATGCGCTTAAATAAATCGTAAACCTCGCGCCAATCATCATTCAGTTGTTCTTCACGATACAGTTGATTGTTCACGTAATATAATTCTTCCCCGTCTGGTAATGCACCGCCACCGACATCTTCCAAATTTAAACCTAACTGATGCACAAGATTACGCAGGGCAGAGTGTTCAGTCGAAACTAATTCACCACCACGTTCTACCGCCATACCATCATCAAAAAAACCATGCGTGGTAAACGCGCGACCGCCGATACGAGAATTACCTTCATACACTTTGCATCCATAACCATATTGGTGCAGACGATGGGCGCAACGCAAACCTGCCATGCCCGCTCCGATAACCGCAACGCGCCCAGGATTTGTGCTCTGACCGCCCATGGCTGCCCATAAAGGTGCAGACTGCATGGCGGTGGCGGCCGCGACACCAATGCCCATGGTTTTTAAAAAGTCGCGACGCTGTGATGCGTATTGTTTTTCTTGTTGATGACGCATTTCTAAAATTTCATCAACTGGCTTACCGGTGCGTTCAGCTTCGCGATGAACCCACTGTAAACGCTGGATTAAACGCGCAATGGATGAATTGGAGCGACGTGATTTTCTTCCCATTTTTCTATGCCTTTTATTGGTGGTGTAAAAAATAATGCGATGAAAACATTATTTGTGTTTTAACCTAGAAGGGATTCACAGTATCGATGGTTGAGAAATACGCACACTCGGTGTTAATCTCATATTCGAATAATGTTTCGATTATGGTGTGGGCATGCTTGGCGGATGTAAATTCAAAATATTTAATAACTGATATCAAAATTATGAACAATCTACGTTTCTTATTACCTTATCTTTACGCCTATTTGGCGGTGGCGAAGCATCAGAGCTTTACCAGGGCCGCCGATGAACTATGCGTCTCTCAGTCTGCCATTAGTTATCAAATCAAAAAGTTAGAAGAATTATTAGGTATTCAGTTGTTGGACAGAAGTTGTCGTAATAGCGTGAAGCTCACCATACAAGGCTATAATTTACAGATCCGTTGTCAGTCGTTGTTTTTAGAGTTAGAAGATGGCCTTTTGGCACTAAACGAAGATACAAATCATCATTCACTGCGTATTGCTGCGCCGTCTTGTTTGGGCTCGGCGGTTTTAACCCATGTGGTTGCGAAGATGAAAGAAACACAGCAAGGATTAAATATTAATTTGCAATTGGATGATCAATGCATTGACCTTTCTCAGCATAATATTGATTTTGCTATCCGCATAAATAATCACGATCCCAAATTACAATATTTGCCATTGTTTAATGTAAAGATGCAATTAGTCGTATCATCGCAATACATGGCACGCTATGGGATGCCAAAGAGTGCTCGGGGGTTAAGTGAACACCAGATTATAATGGGACGTGATGAAGACAGTGATTGGCAACAATTAATGGCGCAGTTGCCTGAATTGCAGGTGGACCCTAATCGAATTTCATACATCAATAATGCGCTGGCTGTGTTAGCTGCTACTCGTGCTGGGTTAGGTATTGCGTATTTACCTGATTATCTAGTCAGTGATCTATTGGCCAGTGGGGAGTTAAAAAGTGTATTCAATGAAATCTATACGCCCATTAACTATTTTATCTGCCATAAAAAAGGCGCCATGATTGAATCGCAAAAAATATTATTTGTAGATTATCTTTTGCAATATATTTCCAAGCAGGGCATGCAGCACTCGTTCGAAGTGCTGACATGGAATGCCCATATGGGGGAAAGAGAGTTGATTTAAGCGCTGGCGTTGTGAGGCTCACGCATTTGCAAAATACTATGCCGACAAACCCCTAATGTGATCATGAGTTGTGCTAAATAATACGTCACCATAATGCCGATCCCAGCCCATTCAAATGGCGCTATAAATTTATTAATGGCAATAATGGTATCGCTCAACACAAAGATGGCCGCGCCAATGGCGGTGAATAAAAAGGCGGGGTCATTGCGAAAGCCAGCACTGATGGCCATGGTGGTAATAGCTATCATGTAAGCCAACACCACCCATTTTAAATCAGCGGTTTGAGGTAATATCTGCCAAGCTGCGATGCCGACTAACAGCACCATGATGCTCGCAAACGTAAAACCGGATGTTGAAATTCGAGCTTGTGAAATAAATAAGGCAGCATAAGTCAGTTGAGCAATGAGAAACGCTCCTAGTCCGTGAATGAATAACCCATTTAATGAGAGCAAGATATCCCCCAGTAGCGAAAAGCTTAAACCTATGAGTAACAGATTGCGTACGCGCCCTTGTATGCTCATGGCGGCATAGGTAATGAGCAATAAAATAGGAATGATCTTCGGTGCCCAGTCCATAGATGGTAACCAGTTAAAGTGCCGTACTAGTAAGTATGTAAAGCTAGAAAGAGCAAAGGCCGCGAGCCAATATTTGAAAAGCCGTTCAGTCATGAAGTCGCCTATGATTATTGTTGTGGGCGACTTCATATTAACTAACTGTAAGGGGCTTGCCTAAGTGCAAGCCGGACACGGTTAATTAAATTGGATGTTTATGTCCACTTTAGAAATTAATGAATTACTCACAAAGCAATGATCATGGGCTTTGTGGTGCATCTTTTCGATTTCTTCTTCGCTGGGCTGCTTATCACCAGAGAACTGCGCCTTGGGTTGCAGTAGGACTTTGGAGACATAAAAACGCCCTGCTTCATTTTGCTCAACTGTCGCAATGGCAGTGTCTTCATAGCGCTCAACGGTTAGACGTTTTTTGGCTGCCACGGCTAAGAAGGTTTGCATATGACAGCTAGCCAGAGCCGCTGCTAATGTTTGCTCAGGATCGGCCAAATTTGGTGTGTTGGCTCCAGACATGGGAAGAGTATGCCCGGAGATAGTCGCTTCGTGCTGGCGCTCAAAACCTTCGTGGCTGAAGACCCCTTGGCGCTGCCATTGGATCTGTGCTTTATGTTCGCTCATGGCTTGTCCTTAACCTGGGTACTGGTTATCAGGCACTTCTACTTTGTGTACTGTGCCGCTCCAGTTATCAAAACCACCGGCCAGCATGTGGACTTGATTGAAGCCCATGCGTTGTAGCAAGTCAGCCGCTAATGTAGAACGGCCACCGTTTTTGCAATAAACCAGTAAGGTATGTTCTGGATTTTGTAGAGCAGGGTGGTTGCCCACCATGAATTCTAATAACCCGCGTGGAATGTGCACGGCATCGGGTAAGTGGCCCATATCGAATTCACTGGGTTCACGTACGTCTAACACAGTGGCCCCTTGTTCAATTAGGGCTTGAGTTTGCTCGGCATTAAGGATGCTTAAGTTTTGGCGAGCGGCATTTAATAATTCGTCTTTAGTAATGGCCATGATGTCTCCTATTAATATTAGTTTTATCTAATATAGTGTTTCTGTGACTTATACGCAAGTGTAGTCTGTGATGCTCGGTGTGCCGTGATAAACTGGCGCCAGAGGAATACACCATGTTTGAAGAAAAAGATTTATTGGCGCTGGCCAATATGACCATGCCGTTTGGTAAATATCAGGGTAAGGTTTTGATTGATTTGCCAGAAGAATACTTATTATGGTTTCAACATAAGGGCTGGCCACAAGGCCGCTTAGGCATGTTATTGGGCCTATGCCTAGAGATTAAGATCAACGGTCTTGAGTCCATCTTGAATCCCTTGCGTGGTAAGCGTTACGTGGTGAATGAATGAGCCAAAGCCATTTATTGCAATTGGACTTTCCTTATCGGGTCATTCGTTCCAAGCGTAAAAGCGCAGCCATTCACGTGCGCGGTGGGCAGGTTGAGGTACGTATTCCGAACTTTGTTGAAGATCAATGGGCTCTGGAATTTTTGTATAGTAAGCGTCACTGGGTTAAGCAAAAGTTATCGCATCAGGCCCATAAAGCAGAACAGCGTCCAATTATAAAACATGGGGCTAGTTTATTGTGGCAAGGTCAAAGTAAGCGCATACAACTTAATGATCAAGTCAAAGGCGTTCAGGTCTTAGAGAAAGAAATCGTAATTGGAGCTAAAGATGATAACCATGCACAGGCACAATTAACCGAGTTCTTTAAGCAGCAGGCCAAAGTTCTTATGGTGAAGCGTACGTTAGAGGTTGCGCAGTTATATGGTGTGAGTGATCAATTGCAAGATGTACGACTTCGCCGCACTAAAACCAAATGGGGGCACTGTACTTCCAAAGGCGTGATTCAATATAACTGGTTAATCTTGGGGGCACCTCTGGCGGTCATTGATTATTTGATTTGTCATGAAGTGAGCCACTTAATTCATCCTAACCACAGCCAAAGATTTTGGAATACAGTAAAGCGCTACTGCCCAGATTATAAAACCCATCAAGCATGGCTTAAGCAAAATAGTCACCTGATTAGCTGGTGCTAGATGGTTTGGTTTTTATCAGGGTTAGTTTTTGCTGGCGGCTCATTTTTTTGATAGCGGCTTCACGCTTGCATGCGAGGGATCGATTGTCGAGGCTCTCTTGGTAAGTTAATACTACCGGACGACGTGCTCGGGTGTATTTCGCCCCCTTTTTATCGCAATGATTATGCTCTTCAAGGCGGCGGTGAATATCGGTTGTGATACCCGTATAAAGGCTATTATCTGCACAGCGTAAGATATAAACAAACCAACTCATAAATATTATTTTAAGAACTTATCTACATACCAACAGCTGGCCTGAATCGAAAAATTCTGTGCACGTGCCCAAGATAAGCCTGCTTCCACTAGCGCTTCTGCGTAACCTCTACCTCTTTGACGAAATGGCACATAAGTCGACGTAAAATCTAAGGATTGCGCATCTAGCATGAGATATTCCAAAACGGCATCGTCACCTTCCAGTTCGATGACAAATTTATTTTGATCTGGGTAATGCTGTACTTCTGGCTGTGACATAGGCGTTTCTCTTCGTAATGGAATCATTGTACCCTGTAACTAAGGTTAGGCCTATTTTGGAAATACCGATTATGAAAACCCTGTTAATTGTGTGTCACGCGCCATCGCCTAATACACAAGCCATGTTGCATGCCATGACTCAGGCCATTGAGAATTTGCAATTAACCAATCTTCAGTTAAATGTTAAAGCGCCATTAGATGCTACCGCGCAAGATGTATTACAAGCCGATGGCATCATATTGGGTACTACAGAAAATCTAGGTTATATGAGTGGGGCGCTAAAAGATTTTTTTGACCGAATTTATTATTCATGCCTTGAAGAGAAACAAGGTTTACCTGTGGTCGCTATGGTGCGAGCGGGTCATGATGGCACGGGAACATGTAAAGCATTGCAAACCATTTTAACTGGATTACGTTGGCGTTGGGTGCAAGATATTTTAGTGTGCCGTGGTGAGTGGCAGGATGGATTTCTGCAAGAGTGTCATGACATGGCTGAAGCCATGGCTGTGGCATTAAGTGAAGGCATGATTTAGAAACCTAAGGAGAGTCGTGTTGACGAAATTGCAACAGATAATAATCGCTCTGAGCATGGCTATAAATGTGTCTTATGCTGAGACATTAACCATACGTGCGGATTACTGGTACCCCATGAATGGCGAAAGTAGCAGTGCTCATCCCGGGTATATGATTGAACTGGCACGTGCGATTTTTGAACCGAAAGGAGTCAAGGTGGACTATGACACCATGCCTTGGATACGCGCCATACAGCAAACCCGTGAAGGTGAGTTTGATTGCGTTGTTGGTGCCTATAAAAATGATGCACCGGATTTTTTATTTCCAAATGAGCATTGGGGAAAAGATCAGACGACGTTTTATGTGATGAAGCAAGATGCATGGCGATACGATCAAGCCCTAACGTCGTTGAAGAATCGTCAAATTGGTACCATTAGTGGCTATTCTTATGGGAAAACCTTAGATCAATACTTTGCCGAAAATAAAGTACAAGAAGTTAGCGGTGATCATGCATTGGATACGAACATTAAAAAACTATTAAGCGGGCGTATTGATACCATTATTGAAAGTGAATACGTTATGCAGAGTCAATTATCGTTATTGCAATTAAGTGAAGTCATCATTGCAGCAGGGCAAACACAGCAAGGCTTTCCCATGTATTTTGCGTGTGGACCGAATAATCCAAAGAGTGCCCGTTGGATTGAACTGGTGAACGAAACATTACCTAAGCTAAAAGCCAGTGGTAAATTTGAAGCTATCTTGCATCGCTATGGTATAAGCAGTTGGTAGTGTGGTTATAAATGCAAAATAAAATTAACGTTAATATTATTACTGGCTTTTTAGGTGTGGGGAAAACCACATTTATACAGAATTTATTAAAACATAAGCCAGAAAAGGAAACTTGGGCCGTATTAGTAAATGAATATGGTCAACAAGGTATTGATGGTGCGCTACTGGCTACACCTAATATTATAGTAAAACAAATAGCAGGTGGTTGCGCCTGCTGTGCGGCATTAATGCCATTTCAAATTGCCCTGAACCAATTAATTCGCCAAGAAAACCCCCATCGCATATTTATTGAGCCCAGTGGGTTAGGGCATGTGGATAAAATCGTTGCATTGTTGCAAGAGGATCAATATCAAGGACATTTACAACTCAAGGTGACTATTTGCTTAGTGGACTCTAGACAGTTATCTCAGCCAAAGTATCGCTATCATGAGTTGTATTTACGACAGCTTAATACCGCAGATGTTTTGGTGGCCAGTAAAATGGATTTGGCTCAACCACAAGATATAATCTTATTTGATAAATTGGTTGAAGAAACGCAAAAACCATCTGCGTACCTGCAACAGGGTATGTTACCCATGGCCGTTTTAGATGAAGTCGCTCAATCACTTATATCCAAGTTTTATTTGAATCAATCCAATGCAGAGTTCTTTACGGAAGTATTGTTTTTTTCTGCCAATCGTTGGGATATCGACAAACTGCAACGCACACTATTAGACTTAGGGTTGATGCGTGGTAAAGGCTTATTTGTGCATGAAAACAAGGTGATCGGTATTAATATGGCAAGTACCGAGTGCGCGGTACAAGAATTTGCTTTGCTTAATGCGGATCAAGTGAGTGTGTTGGAATGTATAGATGACAAACAAATTGATACATTAAAGATTCAAGCTAAGATTGAGGCGTGCATCGAACATGATTGATTGGCTGGTGACCCATGAAGCACAAGTACGCAGTGGATTCTTTTGTTCGTTACTGATTTTGTTTATGTTGCTAGAAGCAAAGTTTCCTAAACGTGTCCGTCGCCATAGTCGCAAATCACGTTGGACAGCGAATATTGGTTTGGTATTTGTAAATAGTATTACCATCCGTTTAGTAATGCCACTGGCTACCATAGGTGTAGCGCAATACGCACAAGCACAAGGTTTCGGTTTATTTAACATGTGGCAGGTGCATCCGCTGATGGTGTTTGTTGTTAGTATTATTGTGTTTGATTGTGCAATCTATTGGCAGCATCGCTTATTTCATGCCATTCCTATTTTGTGGAAACTGCATCGTGTGCATCATGTGGACCAAGATATTGATGTCACCACAGGTTCGCGCTTTCACCCAATTGAAATTTGCCTATCGTTATTGATTAAGTTTGCTTTGGTATTGTTGATCGGCCCTTCGATGATTGCCGTCATGGTATTTGAGATTATTCTTAATGGTATGGCCATGTTTAATCATGCGAATTTGTTCTTGTCGAACCGTTGGGATCAGAGAATCCGGCGCTTGTTGGTGACCCCCGATATGCATCGCGTGCATCATTCAACCATTCGTAGCGAAAGTGATCGCAATTTTGGCTTTAATTTAAGTTGCTGGGATCGTTGGTTTGGCAGTTATCAGTCACAACCATCACTCGGACATGATGATATGCATATCGGTGTGGCGGATTTTACTGATCCAAAACAAACTCAGAGATTAGGTCCCATGTTATGGTTACCCTTCTCTAAGCCGGCACATAAATAATGGGTTCAAGGGAACCCTGTCACGCAAATGAGGACTAAACTCAAGTAATGCCCTTGTGCTGGGTTATATCAGCTGGTTGGGGTATGATGAGTTTTCCTGAAAGGTATGAGAATTCAATGAAATCCACCCATTCGGTTATGTTGTGTATCTTGCTGGTGCTACAAGGCATCAGTCAGAGCTATGCTACCCAAATGATGTCGGCAAAGGCCACTGCTAGCGTGGATACGCAGGTGATGGAGCATGAGATGCCCTGTCACAGTGAATCGGATTTAGCTCAATCTTATGCCATGGACGATTGTTGTGATCAGGATTGCCAGTGCCATTTCATGGGGACAGCCATGTCACAACATAGCTTTCATTGGCAGGCATTTAAAACTCCGCATCCGTTACAAACCTATGCCCCTACACCGCTATTAATTTCATTATCTAATCTTTATCGCCCTCCCATTTTTGCTTAATACACCCAAGTTGCGTCTTTAATTTGTCGTTTGAGTATTAAGTTATGTGGAAAAAATTCTGTGCCATAGCCCTAGTGGCTTTCCTATTAGGATTGGGTGTGTCCAATCTATTACCCTCATCTGGTTCAAGTGCCAGTGAAGAGAAAAAGCCCTTGTATTGGGTGGCGCCCATGGATGCCAATTATCGTCGTGATGGGCCAGGTAAGTCGCCCATGGGGATGGATCTTGTACCTGTGTATGAAGAGGAGTCCCCAGAGCAAGCACCGGGGACCGTGAACATTTCATCACAGGTAGAAAATCAACTTGGGGTGAAGACGGCTGTTGTGACACTAGAAGCTTTATCACAACAAGTACAAGTAGCGGGCTTTCTGCAGTATGACGATACATCAATGCAGCACTACCATTCCCGTGTAAATGGCTGGGTGGAAAAACTGTATGTTTATAGTGTAGGGGATACGGTTAAACGTGGGCAAAAATTGTATGAGCTTTACAGCCCGGATCTTGTTTATGCACAAGAAGAGTTTGTGGCGGCTATTAAGACCGGTAATCTAGCCTTGTTGCAGTCATCGCATTTAAAATTACAAGCGCTAGGCGTATCTGACACTCAAATTCAACAATTACAAAAGACCCGCCAAGTTAAACAGCGGCTGACATTTTATGCACAACAAGCCGGTTATGTATCGGATTTAAATGTACGTGAAGGTATGTACATTCAACCGCAAGTGGAAGTGATGGCCACAGCGGATCTTGCAAGTATTTGGGTGATGGCCGAAGTGTTCGAGTCGCAATCTAATTGGTTGCAACCTGGACAAGTGGTCACAATGAGTGTGGATGCTATCCCAGATAAAGAGTGGCAAGGCAAGGTGGATTATATTTTTCCCAATGTAAATGCCAATAATCGCACCGTACAAGTACGCGTAGTATTTGAAAATCCTAAACATATTTTGAAGCCGAATATGTTTGCACGCCTAAATATTTCAACCACTCCTAAAGAAGCAGCATTAGTGGTGCCTAGTGACGCGGTGATTTATACCGGTAATCAAGCTCGTGTGGTTTTAGCATTGGGTGATGGTGCTTATCGCTCGGTAAAAGTGGTGACAGGCTTGCAGGCTCAGGGCAAAACGCAAATTCTTTCTGGTTTAGCAAAAGATCAAAAGGTGGTGACTTCGGCTCAATTTTTAATTGATAGTGAATCCAATATTGCCGCTGAAATGACGCGTATGGATGCTTCCAGTGAAGAAAGCTTGGATCGTGTGTGGGTATATGGACGTGTGATCGAGAAAGATAGCAATCAATTGAAACTCTCCCATGAACCCGTAGACAAATGGCAATGGCCTGCCATGACTATGTGGTTAGATACACAACAAGGTTTGGATTTAGAGGGATTAAAAGCAGGAGATGAAATTGGATTTTGTCTGGATGAATTCCCTAATAAAGAATATCGCATTACCCATATCGAAGTGCAACAATCGCAAGAAGTAAAACATGCTGAAATGGATCATAGTACTATGAGCCATGAAGAGATAAATCATGAGGCTATGAATCATGAGGCAATGAATCATGATTAATCATATTATCAACTGGTCCATTACCAATCGCGTTTGGGTGTTGTTGATCACACTGGGATTAATACTGGCCGGTGCGTTTAGTATTAAACAAACACCTGTGGATGCCATTCCCGATTTGTCCGATGTGCAGGTGATTATCAAAACGTCTTATGCGGGTCAGGCACCACAAGTGGTGCAAGATCAAGTAACGTATCCATTGAGTACCGCCATGTTAAGTGTACCTAAAGCGGTGACGGTACGAGGCTTTAGTTTTTTCGGTGACAGTTATGTGTATGTTATTTTTGAAGACGGTACTGACCTGTACTGGGCTCGCTCACGGGTTTTAGAATACCTAAGTCAAGTGAGTGGCAAGTTACCAGCACAAGCGCAGCCAGAGCTGGGTCCAGATGCAACGGGTGTGGGCTGGGTGTTTAACTATGCCTTGGTGGATCGTACTGGTCAGCATGACTTAAGTGAATTGCGCTCATTACAAGATTGGTTTTTAAAATATGAATTACAAACCGTTGCTGGTGTGTCAGAGGTGGCAACGGTTGGCGGTATGGTGCGTCAATATCAGATTGCAGTGGATCCATTAAAACTGCGCGCTTATGGCATACCTATGAGCCATATATACAACGCCATTCGTGAAGCTAATCAAGAACGCGGTGCATCAGTTTTGGAGATGGCCGAAGCGGAATACATGGTGCGTATTCATGGCTACTTACAAAATATCGAAGACATCAAACAAATTCCATTAGGTGTAAACAGCAAGGGGACATCGCTCACACTAGGTGATGTGGCTCGTATTCAGCTGGGGCCAAAAATGCGTCGCGGTATAGCAGAACTCAACGGTGAAGGGGAAGTGGTTGGTGGCATTGTGGTCATGCGTTATGGCGAAAATGCTCAGGCTACCATCACAAAAGTAAAAGAAAAATTAGCACAACTACAGACCAGCTTGCCTCAAGGTGTTGAGTTGATAGTGACTTATGATCGCTCACAGCTTATTGAAAATGCCATCAATAATTTGATGGATAAACTCATGGAAGAGTTTATTGTGGTTTCCATTATCTGTATGTTGTTTTTATTTCACTTCCGCTCTTCTTTGGTGGTGGTATTAAGTTTACCCGTTGCGATTTTGTGTGCGTACATCATCATGTACTTGCAAGGAGTTAACGCCAATATCATGTCCCTTGGTGGTATTGCCATCGCCATTGGCGCCATGGTGGATGGGGCGATAGTGATGATTGAAAATGTGCATAAACACTTTTCACGCCAAACTATTACGGATAAAAATCGTTGGCAGGTGATTGCTCAAGCCAGTCAAGAAGTGGGGCCTGCATTATTCTTTTCGTTATTAATTATTACGTTAAGCTTTTTACCGGTTTTCACTCTAGAAGCGCAAGAGGGAAAACTCTTCACACCTTTGGCGTTAACGAAAACCTACGCCATGGCAATGGCCGCAGGTTTGGCTATTACTTTGGTGCCAGTCTTAATGGGTTACTTTATTCGCGGACACATTCGTGATGAAGCCCATAATCCTTTGCATCAAATATTTTTACGTGTGTATCAGCCATTATTACGTTGGTGCTTGTCCCACAGTGCCGTCGTATTAACAACTGCAATTGTTTTATTGCTATCGGCTTGGTATCCACTGAATAAGACCGGCAGCGAATTCATGCCGCCTTTGGATGAAGGGGATTTGATGTACATGCCTACGACCTATGCAGGTATCTCCATAGGCAAAGCACGGCAGATTTTACAACAAACCGATAAGCTAATTAAAACGGTACCCGAGGTGAAAACCGTTTTCGGTAAAGTGGGACGGGCAGAAACAGCAACGGACCCAGCTCCACTTACCATGATTGAAACCGTTATTCAGTTTAAGCCTAAGAGTGAATGGCGAGAGGGGGTAACCTCTGAATCTTTACGTCAGGAATTAAATCAACTGATTGATTTCCCAGGTCTTACTAATGCGTTTGTGATGCCCATTAAAACCAGAATTGATATGTTGGCTACTGGCATCAAAACTCCTGTGGGGATTAAAGTTTCTGGGCCGGATCTAAATGTCATCGAAGACATAGGTGAGCGCATTGAAACGATACTGACTCAATTGCCCGAAACCTTATCCGTTTACAGTGAGCGTGTAGTGGGCGGGCGCTATATTGATATTAAAATTGATCGTGAAAAAGCGGCTCGCTATGGTTTAAATATTCAATCTTTGCAAAGTATTGCTCAGGGTGCCATTGGCGGTGTAGATGTAACAGAGACCATCGAAGGCCTAGAGCGTTACCCTATAAATGTTCGCTATGAGCAGGGCTATCGCGATAATTTAGAGAAAATTAAACAGCTACCTATTTATACGGATCAAGGATTGGTGATTCCTTTAGGTGATGTGGCGGGTATTCAAGTAAATGATGGCGCAGCCATGATTAAAAGTGAAAACGCGCGCTTGAATGGTTGGACCTATATTGATCTTTCCAGTGAGGACCTAGCTGGCTATGTGCAAGCGGCACAAGCATTAGTATCGGAGCAATTGGATTTACCAGCGGGTTATTCTTTGAATTGGACAGGGCAGTACGAATATTTAATTCGTGCGCAAGAAAAATTCAGTATCGTTATGCCCATTACTCTATTTATCATTGCGGTCCTCTTGTATTTAAGTTTGAAACGCATTCCAGATGTATTAATGATTTTATTGACCATGCCATTTTCTTTAATCGGTGGTATTGGTTTAATTTATTTGTTGGATTACCAATTCTCGGTGGCAGTGGGTGTAGGCTTTATTGCCTTAGCTGGTGTGTCTGTCGAGATAGGTATTTTAATGATGCTGTATTTAAATCAAGCGTGGGAACATGCTCAGAGCATGGATCGCAGTCATTTGATTCATGCTATTGAGCAAGGTGCCAGTGCGCGCTTACGTCCAATATTGATGACGAGTTTATCCAGTATTGTGGGGTTAATGCCGATCATGTTTACATCCGGCACTGGCTCAGAAGTGATGCAACGCATCGCAGCACCCATGATAGGTGGGATGTTGTCTACTCTGGTGCTATCACTGTTAATATTACCTGTATTGTTTTATGTAATTAAACAAAGGCAGTTGCGTTAACAAGCGAACGAAAACAAAAAAGCCCAGCTTTTTTATAAGAGCTGGGCTTCTTTATTTGTAATGGTATTTTTAGAATAAATATAAAATGGACAGGCTGGTGGTGGTGTCCGTTTTTTCAATGCCATCTGGCACATGGGAATTGTGAATAATATTGTAAGAGGCTTTTAAACTGAGATTACCCATCAATGTGGCGGCGATGGAGGTTTCAGACTTGCTCTTGGTATTATCATCGCTTTCGACCGCAGCTTCTGTGCTGAGTAATTGTTTGAATTTAGCCGTTTCACTTAGAGTTAATTGGTAATCCAAGGCTAAACGTATGATGCCGCCTTCTTCGATATTGCCATCGTTATCTTCGTTATAAAAATAACCAGGACCTGCGTTGTAGTTCAAAAAAGCATTTTCACTGCCAAAGATTTGATCCGCATAACCCACTGCGAATGAATCTTGCTGTGAAAAACCAGCAAAGCGATCATTCTCGTAACTGCCATAAACGAAAAGTGCTGAATGCTTTTCATTTAATTTGTAGTCTCCCTGAGCGGAAGCAAAGTAACGCTCCGCACTGGTTTGGGTTTCTTTTACACCGTTGTTTTCTACTTTTTCTTCTTTAAATAAAGTATCAATGCGGTAAGTGTTCTTCCAATTTTGTGTATCTTGGGTAACTGACAGCTTGCTTTTCAACGAGTTAGTTTCGGTGTTTCCGGTTGTGCTGATCACACCCACTTCTATTTCGCCTGTGATCGGTTCTTCAGCCCAGCTAATGAGAGCAAGTGAAGAAAGCGAGACAGTCAGCAAAGATTTAATAAAAGTCATAGTCATCCCTATTACGCTTGATTCTGAGAATGTAGGTGAACATCCATTTGCGGAAATGGAATACCAATGCCCGCATCATCTAGTGCTTGTTTAATGGATTGATTTAAATCGAATTTAACCGTCCAAAAGTCTTCGGTTTTTACCCAAGAGCGAACCGCAAAATTGATGGAGGAATCGGCTAATTCTAAAACCCCAATCGTGAATTTAGGGTCTTTTAAAATGAGAGGGTGGTTATCCAATATACGGTGGAAGATTTGCTCGCAAGCTTTCAGGTCGGAATCATAAGCCACGCCAATGACCAGATCGATACGTCGAGTGGGATTGGTGGAGTAATTAGTAATGGCACTACCTGTTACCTGTGCATTGGGAACTACAACTTGTTTGTTGTCCGGCGTGGTCATAATGGTGGAGAAAATTTGAATTTCTTTTACCACGCCGGCAACTCCAGCGGCTTCAACATAGTCGCCAGCTTTAAATGGGCGAAAACCAGCAATGAGTAATCCAGATGCGAAATTGGAAAGAGAGCCTTGTAATGCTAACGCAATGGCTAAACCGGCAGCACCTATAATGGTTACAAAGGTGGTGGTTTCAATACCGAGATTACTTAAGCCTGCTATGACTACAGCGATCAATAATAAAATACGGGTGAGGCTTTGAACAAACGCACTGATAGCGGAGTCGATGGAGCGTTTAAGCAGTAGATTGCCAATCCATTTTGAAATGAGTTTACTGAGTTTAATACCCAGCCAAATAATGAAGAGTGAAACAATAATACGAATACTGTAATCAAGAATCACTGCTTGATGATCCAAGACCAGATTTTTAAGAAAATCCATGGTTCTCCTTAGAAGGGTTAAGCTAAGGTGAGATAGATTATTAAGACAAGGTCCTTAATGAGGGCCACAAGGAGAAAGTGACCCTCATTGATAATCTAAAGCACCTTAGGTGTTAACCGATAAAAATAAGTTTTGCCAATAGTAACACGGCAATGACCCAAACGCTGGTGTTCAGTTCATGGCGCTTGCCACCGAGTACTTTAGCCGCTGCATAAGTCACGAAACCTAATGTGATACCGTGTGCAATGGAAAAGGTTAACGGCGTTAACAGTAAAACCACAGCCACAGGTGCGGCTTCCGTTAAATCTTCCCACTCGACTTCTTTTAACGTAAACATCATCAAGATGGATACATAAAAGATGGCACCCGCTGTCGCGTATACCGGAATCATTCCGGCTAAAGGTGCAAAGAAGATGCTCAATAAAAATAATACGCCAACGGTAACCGCAGTCATACCGGTTCGACCACCAGCAGCCACACCCGCGGCGCTTTCAATATAACTAGTGGTTGTTGACGTACCCAGTGCAGCACCCGCCATAGAGGCAGTACTATCTGCCATCAATGCAGGTCCTAAGCGAGGTACTTGGCCGTCTTCTTTGGTTAAGCCTGCACGTTGAGTAACCGCAATCAAGGTACCACTGGTATCGAATAGGTCCACAAATAAGAACGCAAATACCACACTTAGCATGGCAACGTTAAAGGCCGCTGCTATATCCATTTGTAGGAACGTTGGTGCCAAAGATGGTGGTGCAGAAACGATACCATTGTAGTGTACGTCGCCAAGGATCAATCCGATCACAGTCACCACAAGCACTGCGATCATCACCGCGCCTGGAATATTACGTTGCACTAAACCCACGATGAGGAAGAAGCCTAGAATAGCAAGGGCTGGAGTTAAGGTATGAATGTCACCCAGCGCCACTAATGTCGCAGGATGATCGACGATCACGCCCGCATTCTTTAATGCAATCAATGCAAGGAAAGCACCAATACCGGCGGCAATAGCTTTTTTCAATGTGACCGGAATCGCATTGATAATCCATTCACGTAATTTAAACGCACTGATCAAAATGAATACGACACCACTTAGGAATACAGCACCCAAAGCGGTTTGCCAGCTGTGGCCCATACCCAGTACAACACCGTAAGTGAAGAATGCGTTTAAGCCCATGCCCGGAGCTAATGCCACCGGCAAGTTGGCCCAAAAGCCCATTACAAAACAACCAAACGCAGCGGCTAAACAGGTAGCGACAAATACAGCGCCCTTGTCCATACCGGCATCAGCAAGCATGGCTGGGTTGACGAAGATGATATATGCCATGGTGAGGTAGGTGGTGATACCTGCCATGATTTCCGTTTTGCTATTCGTGCCGAATTTATTCAGCTGAAACAGTTTTTCAAGCATGGGTTTGGGCCCCTTATTGTTGGTTTTTTATGCAAGCACACTGAATATAACCCTAAATATAGGCATATATCTATTTTAAGCACTTGAATATGGACTAATATACTGTGTAGGATTCGAAATTATACCTAATTCTGACCAAAAGGTTAGTTTTCTACCGACCCTTCTATGGAGAGCCCCCTATGAAGAAATTAACACTTGGCTTGTTATTACTAGCTTCTAGTCTAGTTAATGCCGAAACATTTTTTAAAGATCAAAGTTTGTCTTTACTGCAAGGCAGTGACTACGAACTAGGTGATAACGAGCGTACCGTTATGACTTATGAATATTTCAGTGTGCATAACTGGGGTGATGTATTTGCGTTTGTCGATCGTTTGCACAGTATGAACAATGGAGATCGTGAAACTTACATTGAAGTAAGTCCGAATTTTAATCTTGCAACGTTTGAAGGTGGTTTTGTAAACAGTGTTAAAGTAGCCACTACTTGGGAAATGAGTGAATTTGCAGATAACCTATTAGTCGGTCTAGGCGCTGGCTTTAATCTGCCGGGCTTTGCATATTTTAATGCAAGTGTTTATCAGCGTATGAATGATTTTGGCGCAGATAATCAACAGCTGACTTTAACTTGGGGTTTACCATTTAACATTGCTGGCCAAGACTTCATGTTCGATGGCTTCATGGATCATGAAACTGAAGCGTCAAATGGTTTTGGTGGTGAGAAGGTATCGAGCACTAACTTTACTCCTCAACTTAAGTGGGATATTTCAAAGTTAGTGGGTTATGACAATAAGCTTTATGTGGGCGTTGAATACGTCATGTGGACTAACAAGTTCCATAATGATGGTGTTGATGAAGAGAACGCCAATCTTCTAATCAAAGCCCACTTTTAATAAATACAAAAAAGCAGGTGAAGCGTACGCTTCACCTGCTTTTTTTATGTCAACGTATCAAGTCGAAAGACTTCAGCAGTTCGTTAAAATTGGAAATTTCCATGTCCGTTTATCAAGATGAAATTAAGAATGCCGTGCGTACGGTGGAAAACTGGCCAGAGCCAGGAGTCATGTTTCGTGACATCATGCCGTTACTGCAAAATAAGCAGGTGTTCCGTAAATTAATCGATAGCTTTGTACATCGTTACCAAGGTATGAAATTGGATGCAGTGGCTGCCATTGATGCCCGTGGTTTTATTTTGGGTGCCCCATTAGCCTATGAGCTGGGTTTGTCTTTGGTGCCTGTGCGTAAAAAGGGCAAATTACCGTTTGAGACGGTTTGTCAGAGTTATGACCTGGAATACGGCAGTGCGGAAATTGAGTTGCACACAGATGCGTTTAAACCAGGTGATAATGTCTTGGTAATGGATGACCTAATTGCTACAGGCGGTACCATGTTGGCGGCGTGTGAATTGGTTAAAAAGTTAGGCGCAAATGTCGTGGAAGTGGCTGCTATTATTGATCTGCCGGATCTAAAAGGCAGCGAGAAAATCAAAGCAGCGGGTTTTGATGTGTATGCCATCTGTGAGTTTGATGGTCACTAATTAGTGGTGATTATGCGCTAATAAAAAAAGCCCAGAATCATCTGGGCTCTTTTATGCGTTAGCGTAAGAAAGGATTGAGCATGCGTCCAAAGAAGCCGGTAAACTTCAACGGGGCATCCATTACCGCAAAGCAAATACAGTCGGCATCTTTGCTGGCTTTGGGTTGATGTAGGGTATCTGTATCAGCCAAGATAAAGTCCCCTTCTTTGTAATCTCCCGCTTCATCAGAGAATTGACCTGATAACACCAAGGTGAACTCGTTACCTTTGTGGGTGTGAATCGGCAACTCTTTACCCGCAGCAATTTTGTAGAATTTTGCCGTATAGCGTTCATCGCTAAAGGGCAGTGTAAATTCTTTGATGTTACGAGATATTCCGCTCCATGGCAGGGTGTCAAAATACCCAGGAATGAAGCGGCGCAATGGGCGCGGTAAACGAATGTCGCCACTGCTTTCCACCTCTTTAGGTGGGGCGTCCTTGAGCTTATTTAATAGCGAGTCTAGAAAGCCATTACTGAATTTCACTTCTTTGGAGGCATCCAATAATTCTCCGCCCAGCTGCTCGAACACCTGAGTGCGCTTACGACATTCACTGCAGGACTCAAGGTGGCAAGCCACCAAAACACCGAGGGCATCGTGTTTTTGCCCTGCTGTGAACTGCATTAAAAGTTCGTCAGAAGGATGATAATTAGCCATGTCATCTGCTCTTGTGCCAAGGTGTCTAGCTTTTTCATGGCCAGACGGAGCCTTGATTTAATGGTACCCAAGGGTAGATCCAGCTCATTCGCAATTTCGCTGTGGGATTTACCTTCGAAATACACCTTGTAAACAATCTGGCGCTGCTCTTCTGGCAGGCCGTGTAATAATGTACGTGCGATCTTGCCTTCTAGATCACGTGCTACATCAGTTTCTAAATCTTCACCTTCAGGTTCTGGCCACAGGTCATCGGATAAAACCACGTCATACTTGGTTTTACGGGCCATATCGATGCGCTTATTACGCACTATGGTGTAAAGCCAAGTGGTGGCTGAGGCGGTTTTAGGGTTGAACTGGTGGGCTTTTCGCCAGACCGTGAGCATGCACTCTTGAACAATATCCTCAGCTTCTCCGTCTAGTGCGCCACAGCGTATAGCATAGGCTTTTAGCTTGGCACCTATTTGTTCGAAGAGCTCTATGAAAGCTTGTTGGTCTTGGTTGTTGGCAATCCTGATGATGAGATCATCTAAAGGCCGCAGCGTGTTCGAATTTTGCGAGCTCAAGTTTCGATCCCTTAACATTCTGAAATGTCACAAAATAATGGCCAATAACTTAAAGGAATGGCGCTAAAGGGTAAAGGGTTAATTGTTTAATTCACAAATTCTAAAGCGATAAGTGATCCGTGTCAGACCTTATCACGTAGACCGTGTAATTATGATGCTAGGATAAATTATGATTGCTGCGGATGTTTTGGTCATAGGTGCCGGCATTTCAGGGTTAACCATTGCAAGTGCATTACACAAGCAAGGTAAAACCATTCTATGCGTAGAAAAAGCTCGTGGCAGTGGAGGTCGTTTATCTTCCAAGCGTCAGCCTGTGGGTGATGATTATGTGCAGTTTGACCTTGGTTGCACTGCGTTTACGGCACGCACGCCTAAATTCAAACAACAGGTCAGTGCATGGTGTGACGCTGGTGCGATTACCACATGGGTAAATCACAATGACGAACACTGGTATGTGGGTACGCCAAGAAGCTCAAGCATTACACGCCTTTTAGCGAATGAATTACCCGTGCAATTCAGTACGCGAGTTACGCGTCTAGAGAGACATCATTCACAGTGGGCCGTGTATATTGAGGGTCATAATTCGCAGCAATGCTATGCCTTGGTAGATGACGTGATTATTAGTGCGCCTGCGCCACAATGCTATGCGTTATTGCCTAGCGACCATGCGTTAAAAAGTCGATTGGGTTATGTGACTATGGGTGCGCAGTGGGTGATTATGCTGGCATTAAAAGATGCGCTGAATATAAATGATTTTTGTGTTTCACCAAATGACGTCATTGCCAGCATTAGCTATGAAAACAGCAAACCAAATCGTCAACAAGGCAATGATTTACATGTTTATTGTCTACAGGCCAGCGTCGATTGGAGTAATGCAAGGATGGATTATTCGAAAGATAAAATCTTGATGGAGCTAACAAACGCATTTGCGGAATTCACTCAGCAAGCGTTATATGTAGAGCAAGATTATTGTCATCGTTGGCTGTATGCACAAGGCAATGAAAATGGATACGAAGCGGCGGGATTTTTAACAAGTACGGATGGCATCCATATTTGTGGTGATTATCTTGTAGAAGACCTTGGAATGCATGGTGTTGAAGCGGCTTATTTCAGTGCCATGGCATTGACTGATTACTTATCACTGCCGGTCTTGAAGCAGAAGAGTGTTTAATATGAATGTAATGTGGTTTCGCAGTGACCTGCGTGTTCATGACAACCCTGCTTTGTATCATGCGATGCAACAAGGCGATACGTTAGCAGTGTATTTTGCGCCAATTGAACAATGGCAGCGACACAACCTTGCCACTGTTAAGCAAGATTTAATTTTAAGGCAGGTTTTACTTTTACAAAAACAATTAGCTGAGCTCAATGTGCCTCTGATGGTATTGGCTGAAACTGATTTTGATAACCTAGCGATAAACCTTAGTAACTGGGTAGCTGAAAATAATATTCATCATGTGTTTTTCAATCACGAATACGAATGGAATGAGGATCAATTAACTCAGTTGGTGTGCGCAAAGCTCAGCGCTAAAGGCGTAAAAACGTCGGCATATCATGATCAATGTATGATAGCTCCAGGTGATATTCGCAATAAGCAAGGTGGATTTTATAAGGTGTTTACGGCATTTAAGAATGCTTACTTTGCCGATATGCATGAGAAATCGAGACCCTTGTATCCCAAACCGCAAAAACAAAATAAATTAAATATTGCATCTGATGTATCTGTGGTTGATGAATCAATTCAACAAGTTACTAAAGAGGTTAGTGCGCAGCAATTACAAGTTTGGCGTGAACTTTGGATTGCAGGTGAGAATCTGGCTCTTGAACAATTAGATTCATTTATTGAAGATGGTATTGATCATTACCATGAGACTCGTGATATTCCAAGTATCGAAGGTACCTCAAAACTCTCTATGTACTTGGCTATTGGTGCCATATCTACTCGTCAATGTTTTCAAGGGGCGGTATCAAAACCCAATGGATTAGATAATACTGGGTGTAAAACTTGGGCAGTTGAATTGATTTGGCGGGATTTTTATCGACATCTAATGGCGGCGTTTCCAGAAATTTGTCGCTATAAACCTTTTAAAGCACATACGGACCAATTACCGTGGAAGCAGGATGATGGATTATTTAAGGCTTGGTGTGAAGGTAAAACCGGTTTTCCTATTGTGGATGCGGCCATGCAGCAACTGAATCAAACAGGCTGGATGCACAACCGTTTACGCATGGTAACAGCCATGTTTTTAACCAAACATTTATTTGTAGATTGGCGCTTGGGTGAACAATATTTTATGTCGAAATTAGTCGATGGGGATTTAGCATCCAACAACGGCGGTTGGCAGTGGTCCGCATCCACAGGTGTGGATGCAGTGCCGTACTTCAGGATTTTTAATCCAACACGACAATCACAGCGTTTTGATGAAAATGGCTATTTTATTCGACGCTATTTACCTCAGCTTGCCAAATTAGATGATAAATCCATTCATCAGCCTAATGCACTGCAAGCTAAGCAATGTGGATATCCATTGCCGATTGTGGATCATAAAACATCGGTTGCTGAAACCAAGACGCATTTTAAACAATTAAGTGAACGTGAAACGGATCCACTTTTTAGGGAGTACGGTTTGTCATGATGCCTTCGCTCATTTCAAAACAAACAGGGCAAAGTATTTGGCGTAATATCATTCGCTGGGTGGATGCTGAAGCACAAGTGGGCCCCGACGTTGATGAACAGTCTCGCCACATTAATTGGGTGCGATGCATACCTTTCTTTTTTGTGCATGCTATGTGTTTTGGTGTGGTTTGGGTTGGCGTGAGTCCTGTAGCCGTTGCAGTATGCCTGTTTTTATTTTGGTTAAGAATGTTTGCAATTACGGCTTTTTATCATCGCTATTTCTCCCATCGCAGTTTTAAAACCAATCGTTTTTGGCAGTTTGTATTTGCTTTTATTGGCAATAGTTCAGCGCAAAGAGGACCGTTGTGGTGGGCAAGTCATCATAGGAAGCATCATAAGCATAGTGATGAAGATGACGATCTACATTCTCCGGTCAAGCATGGGTTCTGGTGGTCTCATATGGGATGGTTTATTTGTGAGGCTGCGTTTAAAACCGATTATTCCGTCATAAAAGATTGGGCAAAATATCCAGAACTCAGGTTTTTGAATCGTTTTGACATCATTGCTCCCGCGGTCTTGGCTGCTCTTACGTTCTTGCTGGGTGAGCTATTGGCTTATGTTGCGCCTTCACTACAAACTAATGGCTTGCAAATGCTTATCTGGGGGTTTTTCATCTCCACTGTGATCTTGTTTCATGCCACTTTTACTATTAATTCACTCGGTCATATCTACGGTAGTCGTCGCTTTAAAACCAGAGATCATTCGCGTAATAACCCGTGGTTGGCGTTTATTACATTGGGCGAAGGTTGGCATAACAATCATCATCGTTTTGCGACATCTGCTCGCCAAGGTTTTTATTGGTGGGAGTTGGATATTTCGTACTACACACTCAAAGTATTAAGTTGGATGGGAATTGTACGTGATCTAAATCCTGTGCCCAGACGTATTTTGCAAGAAGGTAAATCAGCAAATACAGCGTCTACACATGCAAAGGGGGAATTATGAATATTGTACATGAAAGCAATCGCTCCCTTGACCAAGCGCAAACCGTAGTGGATACATTTAAGCTGCTCTATAACACGCTAAATCGCGACACCATTCAAAGTGGCCTGATTGATCAGGTGTATGCGGATAACATGATGTTTATAGATTGCTTCCATCGGATAAATGGTTTGGATAACTTTACTAAATACTGCGATTCTATTTATGAAAATGTGCAACATTGCCAGTTTGAATTTCATGAGGAGTTTGTTCGCGAAGACGCGGCCATGCTTACTTGGACCATGGAGTGCATTCACCCAAGATTAAACAAAGGGAAAGCCATTTATGTGAATGGCAGCTCCCATATTAAATTTCATGAAAAGGTTTTTTACCATCAAGATTACGTGGATGGTGGTGCGCTATTGTATGAGCATGTACCTGTGTTAGGCCGGGTGATTGCTTTCTTAAAAAAACGCATGAGTGCTAGTCATTAAAGATAGGAAAGTAACGTGTCAAAACAAAATATTGCGGTAATTGGGTCAGGGATAGCAGGATTAACCTGTGCACATTTACTTTCTCGTGAACATCAAGTGTCGTTATTTGAAGCCAATGATTATCTTGGTGGCCACACGCATACAAAACAGGTGTCTCTGGGCGATAAAACCTATCCAGTGAATACGGGTTTTATCGTATTTAACGATTGGACCTATCCCAATTTTATTAAATTAATGGATCAACTTGGGGTTGCTAGCGAAGCTTCTGATATGAGCTTTAGCGTGCGTGATGAAAACTCAGGTGTTGAATACAATGGCACCACTTTAAATAGTCTGTTTGCACAAAGAATCAACTTACTGCGCCCATCGTTTTTAAAAATGGTGTGGGATATTCTGCGCTTTAATAAACAAACCGTAGCAGCGCTTAAGTCTGGTGACATTAGTGACACTCAAACACTAGGTGAATTTGTAACCGAGCATGGTTACTCAAAAGGGTTTATTCATCATTACATTGTGCCTATGGGGGCAGCCATATGGTCTGCATCTGTGGATGTGATGATGGACTTCCCGCTGAAATTTTTCCTGCAGTTCTTTAATAATCATGGCATGTTAAGTGTGGATGAGCGCCCTCAATGGCGAGTGTTATGTAATGGATCTGAGTCCTACATTAAACCCATAACCCAAGCCTATGCAGAACGTATACACTTGAATACACCGATTCAAAAAGTTGAACGTCGTGATGATGGTGTGACGCTTTATTCGGGAGATGAATCATTTGAGTTTGATCAAGTGATTTTTGCGTGCCATAGCGATCAAGCGCTCAAAATGCTGCATGAGCCAACCCCATTAGAGAGTGATATTTTAGGTGCATTACCGTTTCAGAAAAACGATGTGGTCTTGCATACGGATACCCGCTTGATGCCAAAGCGCAACTTGGCCTGGGCTAGCTGGAATTACCATATCCCGCAGCGTAAAAGCGAAACCGCTATGGTGACCTACAATATGAATATGTTACAAAATTTTCATGACGCGCCCGAGACTCTATTAGTGACATTAAACCGCTCACAAGAAATCGACCCAGATAAGATTATTGAGCAGTATCAGTATGCGCACCCGGTATTTACTTTGGATGGTGTAGCGGCACAAAAACGTCACCATGAAATCAGCGGTCACAATCGCAGCCATTTTTGTGGTGCTTATTGGTTTAATGGCTTCCATGAAGATGGGGTTAAGAGTGCACTGAGAGTTGTGGAGACGTTTGGGATTCACTTATGAGTCAAAGCAGCCAGCGAATAAACAGTGCGATTTATAAAGGTAAAGTGAGACATAGGCGCTTTACTCCAAAGGGGCATGAATTCGAATACAGTTTGTTTATGTTGTATTTGGATTTAGATGAAGCGCCCGATCTTTTGTCGCAATATTGGTTTGCTGGGTGGGATCGCCTTAACCTCATGAGTGTTTGGCGAAAAGACTACTTTCATCCAGAAACTCAGAGTCTAAAGCAAGCGATAATTGATGAAGTGAATGATTATGCTCGCGCTCAGGGTACGAGTATTAAGCCCATCGCGCGAGTAATGATGCTCACCCATGGCCGTTATTTTAATATCATTTTTAATCCAGTTACGTTTTATTATTGTTTTGATCATGAAAATAACTTGGTGGCAATTCAGGCAGAAATCACCAATACCCCATGGGGAGAGCGCCACAGTTATGTGATGTTACCTGGCCATGATGTGGCCGATAAACGATACCAAGTAAAACATAAACATCATGAATTCAGCTTTGATAAGGTGTTCCATGTTTCGCCCTTTAATCCCATGGACATGCAATATCGTTGGGTTATTTCTCCGCCTGATAAGGCGTTACATATCCATATGGATAACACTCAGGGACAAGGTGAAGAGATCGAAAAGCATTTTGATGCCACGTTGTCTTTGAAACGTTATGAGTGGCAAGAAAATTTTGCAAAAACCTTAATCCAATATCCTCTCATGAGCGTAAAAGTGGTGTGGGGTATTTATTGGCAAGCATTAAAGTTGTGGCTCAAACGCACCCCGTTTTATGATCATCCGAATACTGAAATGAAAAGTGATGTTCAAAAATAGAATACCATCGCTTGGACTTAACCTAGCCTGACTGGAGAAAACCATGACTTCCGTGGCGAATGTTGCAATTAATAAAACTCGTATCTCCGCCTTAACACAAATGGCAAAGTCCATTGTATTGAAGCAATTAAAGCAACTGCACACTGGCTGCATTGTGATTCGAGATGGTGATGATGTTATGTCATTTGGTGAAGCGCTCAAGCCTGGTGATGAGCTTTATGGTGAATTAACCATTCATGATGCTCACAGCTATAGCGACATTATGACAGGCGGTAGTATCGGTGCAGCAGAAGCTTATATGACGGGCGACTGGAGTACGCCAGATTTGACGCGACTCATGCGTGTCATGGTGAGAAATATGGATATTCTGAACGGCTTAGAAGGTGGCTTGGCCACCATCTCCAAACCATTTTTGAAGGCATTTCATTGGTTTAATCAAAATACCGAAAAAGGTTCTCGCCGTAATATTGCCGCTCACTATGATTTGGGAAATGATTTCTTTAAGTTATTTTTAGATCCGACCATGATGTACTCTTCGGGTATTTTTCCTACACAAGATGCCACTATGGAGCAAGCTTCATTAAATAAGCTGCGTACTATTTGCGAAAAATTACAATTAACGGCAGATGATCATGTGGTGGAGATCGGCACGGGCTGGGGCGGTTTTGCTATTTATGCGGCCAAGCATTACGGTTGTCATGTAACCACAACCACTATATCGGAACAGCAATACCTATACGCTCAAGAAAAAGTACGCAGTGAAGGTTTGGAAGATAAAATCACCTTGCTTAAAGAAGATTACCGAAATCTTCAAGGCAAATTCGACAAACTCGTATCCATTGAAATGATCGAAGCCGTGGGCTGGAAATTTTTCGATACCTTCTTTGCGAAATGTGCTGAATTGTTAAAGCCTGACGGCGTAATGTTGATTCAAGCTATTACCATTGAAGATCAGCGTTATGAGAAAGCGAAAAAGGATGTGGATTTTATTCAACGCTATATCTTCCCTGGTAGCTGTATTCCTTCTATTGCTGCCATGACAGATTCAACCAAACGCTCCAGTGATTTACGTTTAGTGCAACTGCAAGATTATGCCGAGCATTATGCGCGAACACTTAATCAATGGCATTTGGCATTTAATCAACAAGCTGAGGCGGTTAGTGAACAAGGTTATAGTGAAGACTTTAAGCGCATGTGGCGATTCTATTTAAGCTACTGTGAAGCAGGGTTTGCAGAGCGAGCCATCGGTGTATCGCACCTGATGTTTGCCAAGCCTTTGCATAGACAAGAATCTCAATTCGATGTTTAGGGCATAGTAAAACTTATTTGTTATAAAGGCCTAATTATTTAGGCCTTTTTTATTTTTTCACTTCTTTCTCCGCATTTCTTATTTACGTGATCTATTTGCATTCTCAGCTCGTAAGACATTTAAACGAGGAGAGAGTTATGGGTATTTGGATCATAGGGGCATCCACTGGCATAGGGCTAGCCTTAGCCAAAGCGTATGCAAAGCAAGGCCGCCAGGTTTTAATCAGTGCGCGTTCTCAAGAGGCGTTAGAGAGTATTGCTAAAACACATGAAAACATGACGGCCTTAGCATTGGATATGACGCAAGATAGCAGTGTCAATAAAGCAATGGATTTTCTTGAAGAGAACAATGTTGTTTTAGATAAAGTGATATTTAATGCCGGCACCTGTGAATACATTGATTTTTATGAAGTGCAATGTGAAAGCATTCGCCGTGTGATGGAGACCAATTTTTTTGGTGTGATAAATGTTTTACATGGATTGCTGCCAAAGTTAAGAGCTGGTCAAAAACAGGGCGTTGCTAATCCGCAACTAGCGTTCATGAGTAGCTCAGTGACCTACCAAGCATTACCCAGAGCTGGTGCGTATGGTGCATCGAAAGCGGCCTTAAGGTACTTTGTTGAAACCTTGCGTGCGGATTTAAGCCATGAAGGTTTTGATGTTCGTATTATCAGTCCAGGCTTTGTTAAAACCCCATTAACGGATGTGAATGACTTTCCTATGCCATTTTTACTGGATGCCGATGATGCCGCCAATCGCATCATCAAAGGCTTAGCCAGTAAAACATTTGATGTGCATTTCCCTAAACGATTTACCTTGGTGCTCAAGCTTATAGGGCTGCTACCAGATTGGCTGCGTTTACCTTTAATAGCAAAAGCTTCGCGGCATGATGTGAAGAAAATACCTCATCATAAATTGCAGGAGCCGTAATGTTACACATCATCATAAACGCCGTTTTATTTCAATTGACTTGGTTTGCCTTGGTTATGGGCAATATTCAGCTGGGTTTGGCTTGTGTCATTGTTATGCTATGTCATGTGTTGTGGCGGGTGAATCATAAAAGTCAGTTGTGGGTATTTTTATTGTTTGTGGTGAGTGCCGGTGTGATTACGGATACGTTAATGGGCATGATGTCTGTGTATGAGTTTGAGCAAGGGAGGAGGACGTCTCCTATTATCCCCACCTGGCTTATTTTGTTATGGCTAGGCTTTGCTTTAACTCTAAATCATGCATTGGCTTGGTTGGTTACGAACTTGAAGTATTCACTCCCCTTGTTTGCTGTGATGGGGCCGTTAAGTTATTGGTTAGGTGCTCAGTTAAACCCGCAAGCTTTATCTGTATCGCTGCAATATCTGCCATTGTTGATATTGCAGTGGGCATTTATGGCAGTATTGATATTTTGGTTAACGCAACAATTAACCCTCAATGTTGCTGACTCAAGGGAATCTTA
Organism: Gammaproteobacteria bacterium; assembly: GCA_013373125.1. Classification (GTDB taxonomy): domain Bacteria; phylum Pseudomonadota; class Gammaproteobacteria; order Pseudomonadales; family Oceanobacteraceae; genus Bermanella. The sequence goes on from JABXIK010000050.1 coordinate 66,265, forward strand.
TGAACTTCATTAAACCCACGTCACTTCCATTTTCGTTGGCGGTATTGGTATTGTCATTGTCGTGTAAAGCCGATAGCTTTCAATTTATAGGGAAAGCCTTTGACTTAAATTCTGGTGCATTGCTTTATCAAGAGCATCACAGGGTGACATTAAATCAGTACAATCAATACGAGCAAACTCAGGTAACTTATACTGATAAAAAAGGAAATGTATTTGCAACAAAACAATTGGATTTTAGTGACGCCTTGTTAGTGCCAAGGGTTAGGTTCGTGGATACGCGCAGCGACGTAACCCTCAAAATAGAGCATGAAGATCGCGACATTAAAGTGGTTTACCAAGATAGTCGAGACTCGTTAAAAGCGAATATTAAATATCGACAAAAAATGGTGGTGGATGCTGGATTTGATCAATTACTATTGGAGCAATGGGAGCAAGTATTAAATGGTAATACCATAGAGTTTGAATTTCTTGCTCCCACACGCGGGGAACTTATCGACTTCTCATTAATTCCCATAGCACAAACAGATAAAGATATTGAGTTTGATTTGCAACCGTCGAATTTTCTCATTCGCTTATTAGTAGACCCGATTAAGCTGACTTATGATAAAAAGCATAAAAGAATTTTACGGTATGAAGGTTTAACCAATATTGAGGATGAGTCCAAAGATGGTGACTACTTTGTAGCTAAAATTGAATACGAATACACAGATCATTGATGCTTTAAGTCGACTTTGATAGCCACTTATGCAGTGTTGTAAGTAACTTATTTTCATCAATGGGTTTGGTTAAGTAATCATCCATCCCCACTGATAGGCACCGCTCTTCGTCACTTTGCAATGCATTAGCGGTCATGGCAATAATACATGACTTATGATTCGTATGTGATTCCACTTCGCGTATGGCAATGCTAGCATCATAGCCATCCATGATAGGCATTTGGCAATCCATTAAAATGACATCATATCCTGAGCCTTGCTGCAGTTGCTGTTTGACTTTATCTACCGCTTCTTGACCATTGTTCGCGACATCGGCCGTCGCACCCATTTCTGCAAGTAACATAAGTGCCACTTCTTGGTTGAAAGGAATATCTTCCACCAGTAGCAATTTAGCATTTTTGGGTAATTGAATATTAGGCGTTGCTTCGACTTTATCAATGAGATGAGTGACGTGATGTTCTAAGGATTCAAAACTGCTCATTAAATCTTTTGTGGTGACAGGTTTAGCAAAATGTGTATTAAATCCAGCTTGATGAATATCTTCATCACTGTATTCCTGATTAACCTTTGTCATTAAGACCAAACGAGCATCCATATTAGGATGATGCTGTCGAATATAAGGGCCAAGCTCAATACCGAGCTTGTCTTTGAGGTAAGCATCCATAAGAATTAAGTCAAAACCATATCCTTGATTCAAGAGATCAATAGCTTGTTGAGCACTATGAACGGCTGTCGCGGCATTTCCCCATGCGATGAGTTGATTTTTAATGGCTTCGCAGGTTTGCTCATTGCTATCAATAATTAATATCTCTAGTTCGTTTAATCTATCTGGTAAGATCAGCTTTCTCGGGTTGGCACTGAGTTCAATGGGGAGTTCAAAGTAAAAGGTACTCCCTTCTCCTTCATGGCTCTCTACCCAAATTTTACCTTTCATAATGTCGCAAATACGTTTGCATATGCTGAGTCCTAGGCCAGTGCCACCAAAACGCCGAGTAGTGCTGGCATCCGCTTGCGTAAAACTTGAGAAAAGCTTTTTCATGTGAGAAGCAGAAATACCAATGCCTGTGTCGTTAATACTACAATGTAAGAAATTTTCCCCAGAGCGCTTTAATATTTTGGCTGAAACTTTAATGAAGCCTTCATCTGTAAATTTATCGGCGTTACCTATTAGGTTTGTAAGAATTTGTCGAATTCGGACCGAATCAGAAATTATCCATTCGTGGGTTAATCCGCTTAAGTCGATGATCAATTCTAAATTTTGTTCTTGGGTGCGTAGTCCCATAGACTGACATATGTCATCAATGGTTTCACGAATGTTAAATTCAAGATTTTCTAGTTCAAGCTTTCCGGATTCAACTTTTGTGAAATCTAATATGTCATTGATGATGGATAATAGTGAGTCTGCGCTTATTTTGGCAATCTCCACTTTGCGCATTTGCTCTTGGCTAAGATCACTTTTGTAAAGTAAATTCAGCATCCCCAGTACGCCATTCATCGGGGTTCTAATTTCATGGCTCATGGTGGCTAAGAAATCGGTTTTTGCTCGGCCCGCGGCTTCGGCTTCATTTTTTGCTTCAATCAATGCTAATTCAGTTTCACGCTTACCTTCGATATGTTCTATGCGTTCTATAATCTGCCCAATAGTATTAAATAATGGCGTAAGCCAGTTTACTAAATTGGTGTCATAATCCGTTTGACGATTGGCTAGCCCGATGATAGCTAGGGTTCGATGGTTGTTCACGATAGGGAGTATTAAAAATCGATTGAGCTCCGGATAATCACTTGGCCAATGAATATCATAGTGAGATAGATCAGGTCGATTTACATAGGTCGGAACCTGTTCTTTAACACACTGTAAGTAAATACCATTAGATGTATCTAATGCCAGTTTGTTTATGTCGAGCGCTTGGGGTTCAGACACGCCCTGCTTTAAATAATTGATAGCGCTCGGTTGAATCTTTATGCCATGTTTGTTTTCTTTTATTCGTGCGATAAACGCTATTTCACTATCTGATAGATTAATGAGATTTAATAATAAATTTTCAAATGCCTGAATAAAATTTGAATTTTTAATAAAATCACTTTGTGCACTTGCAATGGTTTTTATTAATTCCATCTGGGTGGCCAGTGATTCATTTGTTTTTGCTAGCGTTTGCTCGGCGATTTTTTTCTGGGTGATATCTAGGTGAGTCCCTACCATTCGAAGTGGCTTGCCATCGTCGTCCCATTCGATAACTTTACCGGTATCGAGTATCCAAATATCATGGCCAAGCTTGTGTCGCATTCGTCCTTCAAAAACATAGGATGGAGTTTTGCCTTGCCAATGAGCCTCAAGTTTATTGCCTGAGTCTTCTAAGTCATCTGGGTGAGCATGGGCTAGCCAGGTTTCAATACTAATCTCGCCAAGTTCTTCCAACTTATAGCCAATGATTTCAGCCCAGCGCTCATTTAGGTGTAACTTGCCGGTTTGTATCTCCCAGTCCCAAATTCCCACTTGTGTAGCATTGATTATTAATTCGAGCTGTTTATTGTTTTCTGCTAATTTTGCTTCTGCTTCTTTTTGTTTGGAGATATTTTCGATGTAACACCAAATGTATTTTTTGCCCTTACTGTCTTGGATTAATATACCATTCAATAATACGGGATAATGCTTACCTTGCGCGTTAACATATTCTTTTTCGTAAGGACCAAACGCTCCATAAGTATTGAGTTGACGAATTTGTTCTTGTTCTTTCTCGTAATACTTCTTGGGTGTGAGATCCCAAAAGCTTAACTTTTTTAATTGCTTCAAGCTGTAGCCTGTATCTTCGGCTAACTTTCGGTTCACTTTAATGTATTCACCGGTATCAAAATCATTTAGTGCTATGCCCATTGGGGATAATTGAAATAGTGCATTTAAACGCATTTGCTGATCACGATGTTGGTTACTTAGCCAAGCCAGAGAGACTACGGGTGTTAAAATACATAGTGCTACAATGAGCATGATTAAGCGTAACTTCCATGCATCGGCTGCAACTTCCGGCCAGCCATCTTTAGGCAGTGCAGCAAGTTGCCAGTTACCAAATGGCAATTCAATGAAAGCTACCACTGGGTGCTGAGTAAAAATATTCTCATTACCATAAAAAATGGAGCCGTCGGAGAAACGTTTATCGTGACCAAAAATGGCAATATCTAATTTCAAATCAGGGTCTAGTAATCCACTGGCTCGATACAGATCTTCGATATTAATGACCGCCGAAATTAACCCCCAGAAACGACGCTTGCCCGTCACTTCAGGATCGGTATAGATAGGGATGCGGCCAATGAAGCCTTGTCCGCCTTGCACTAAATTGACCGGACCTGCTAAAACAAGTTGGCCGCTGTCACGGGCGGTGATGGCAGCGGTGCGTTGCTTCTCATTGGTTAGAAAATTTAAGCCAATGGCAGACTCATTGCCCTTCATGGGGTACATGAGGGAAATGATCATATCCGGTGCGCCAGCGATGCTGCGCAGTTGATTGTCTTTATCGATGAGGGGTTTGGAAAGCAATGCGAAACGTTCTTGTGTTATGTCTGGCTCGACACTGATGGCGGCCACCAAACCGTTGACAGCTTGAATGTTGCTATTGAGCTTGCCTTCTAAGCGAGCACGAATGATCCCTAGTTGGTCCTGAACATCGGCGCGCTTTTTATTGTAGTAGGCTTGGTTGTTATTGTGGTCAATAAACCAAGCGGAAATGACAATGACACTAGTGGAGAATAACGTGATTAGCCAAAAGCTATAACGCCAAAATCGAGTACCTAATCCCTGATGATCCAAGGTGTATTGGTCGGCTTGAAACCCTTTACTGGTTTGTTTTGGTATCGACATATCCCAATGAAATCAAATTCCCACTCATTGGTTTTAGTGTAGATGGATATTCTCTAATGTGGGCCAAACTTGGATTTCAGACGTATGAAATTGTGAAACTTGAAGCATAAGGGGCTCATATGCCATTAAGAATTGTTGGGAGTGTGTATTTGTTGTCGGCCATTTGGTGCTTTTTTCAGCCTGAAATGGCGTCACAAGGCCTAGGTATTCAGTGGTTGGCTTCACATGGTAAGGTGGAGTTTTTGAGCGTTTACGGCGGCTTGCAACTGGGCTTGGCTGTGGCCATGCTGAGTGTGTCATTTATGCCTAAGTTATTGTTAGGCGGGGTTTTTTTCTCTACGGTGTTTTCGACAGTGTTAGCGTTCTGCCGGTTGATCTTAGTGCTTACGGCCCCTATGCATACCATGTTGCTGTCGCTCTTGGTGATAGAGCTGGTGATTGCTGCATTTCTGTTCTGGTATTGGAGGCGTATTCGCTTGGGCTGATTATGGCGAATTCAAGCCAATCTGCTTTACTGGTATAGGGTAAGAACAAGAATTATTTATCAACAACGTTACCTTAAATAGGTACTTAAATGCATGGATAGATTCCAGTCTTTCCAAGCCCATGTTGGCGCTCCTGTTATCTTCTTATGTGCAGCATTGGCCATCTTTAGCATCTCTGGGTTAACCCCCAGCGCACCAAGTGTTGGTGTAGTGTGGCTTGTAAGCTGGGGACCTGTCTTATTCGCGCTCATCGGTGGGTTGGTGTGTCTTTATGCCACTCTCACTTATGGCAAAGCCATATATTCTGCCTTCATGTTTGTACTTGTGTTGGGTGGTTGTTTCGACGGTTTACAAACCATCCACTTCATTCAATCACAGGCGACTGAATTTAGTTATCATGCGTCCTGGACTATTTCCCGATCGTTTTACAGTATTTTACTGTGTGCTCTGGGCGGCTATCTATTGTGGAGCCACATAACGGCCACATCTGAAAGCAAACGCATCACAATTGTTTGGACGCTGGCCCCAAGCTTGTTGTTCATTTTCTCGCTGATTTACTTTTTTTTGCTCAGTGAGCCATTAGAATTACAAACCCTCCAATACTTAGCGGTGTTGCCATTTTTGGGCATGGTCATCAGCAGTTTTTTATTTGTGATTTATTCCAAACTGAAAGGCGATGTTATTGCTACTGCGTTAATGATCAGCAGCTTGCCAAATATAGTTGCTGAATTACACATGTGGATTGGTGCGACACAAGCGATGGATGTAGAAGTCTACATTGCTTATGGATTGAGATTGGTTGCGTATTGTGTCATGGTGGCGGGGTTGATTTACGCATTACAACGCTACCTTGTTCGCCGTAATCAAGAGAAGAAAAAACAGTCCATGGATCCGGAACAAATGCACTCACTGCCTATCGGCAAATCCACCCGTCCTATTAGCTTACTCATGCCTGTGAGTGCGTTTTGTTTGTCATTAATCGTAGCCTTTATTGTGGGTGTTATTTTTTATAGTGAGAGTAAAGAAATTTTACTCAAAAGTGAGTTGAAGCAACTCACCACAGAAGCAGAATTAGTGGAGCCTTTACTAGCGCAAATGTATCGTCAGTCATCCTCAGATGTATTATTTCTTAGTCATACACCTCCTATTCAAGGCTTAATCAAAGCCAAACAAAATAACGACAAAATAAATTACGCCTTATGGAATGATCGTTTACAGCAAATTTTTGAAAAAATGATTCAAGCCAAGCCCACTTATTTGCAAATTCGCTACATAGGAGTGGAGGATAATGGGCGTGAGTTAGTGAATGTCAAACGTACCAGTAGTCGTATTTGGCGGGTGCCAGAAAGCGATTTACAACAAAAAGGCCAAAGAGAATACTTTAAGAGTGCTATTGCAGTAGGTAATGGTGAGTTGGATTTTTCTGCTATTGAGCTCAATATGGAACACGGAGAGGTTGTTGTTCCCCATGAACCCGTATTACGGGTCTCTACCCCTGTCTATGATGAAGTCAACAATACCTTATTTGGGATCGTGATTATCAATATTGATATAGACTTATTTGTGGCCAATCTCAGTCGTACCGCTCTGTCAGGACTGATGTTTTATTTGGCCGATGAGAATGGGTTGGTGCTGTATAATTCGGTGAACCGTAAGAAAATTGATTTAGTTAATAGTTTGTCATTAACGGAAATTTTTCCGGCGCTTACGGATGTCCTAGATGAAGGTATTTATGATGCTGAGTTTAAAACCTTAAGCAGCACCACTGGGCAATCTTATCCTGCTTATTTTCGGCGGTTATTGTTGAATGAGTACGGCAGTACGCATCCATTAAGCTTGGTGATTCAAGATCAAAACCATGAGACCAAGCTTGAGATAGAATCCTTAAAAAATCGCAGTATCTTAATTTCGATTTTTCTAGCATTAACCGCACTTATTCTAGCCATGTTGGCATCTCATAACCTCATTGGCTCCTTAAAACAAATGAAATTGGCTATCGACCGATATGAAAGCGATGGCACGATTCAAGATTTACCCGTGGATTCAAAAGATGAAGTGGGGGTTTTAGCCAGAAGCTTTCATAATATTTTCCACAAAATTAACCATGCCTTAAAGGCTGAGAAAAACGCGTTAAAAATGGCAGAAGAATCCATTGAAATGCTGGATTCCGTATTGGACTCCGCCATTGATGGCATCTTAGTATTTGATGGCGATGGCTACATTAAATCGTGCAATGAGGCGTGTGAAGGCATTCTAGGATATGGCAGCGATGAGTTAAATGGCCGCTCTATTCTGGAGATCATCAGTTATGACATGGATGACGAAACTCAGAGAGAGAAGCATGCGAATCTTGGGGAAGAAGTTTATCTGTTTGTCCAGAAAGGACGTGAACTAACGGCTATTCGAAAAAATGAATTGGAGTTTCCAATTCATATTTCCATTGCAGAGTTCGAATCCAATAATCAGGTGATGTATACCGCTTTGATTCGGGATATTACCGAAGATAAAACATTACGTCAGGAACAGGCTCAAACACTATCCTTGTTAAGCTCGATACTTGAATCCACGGATAATGGAATTTTGGTAACAGATACATTAGGAGGTGTCATACGCTGTAATCACCGCTTCTTGGAACTGTGGAATATTCCACAAAAACTGTTTGATAATGGCGATGAGAAAATCTTGCTGGATTACGTGATTAATCAGTTAAAAGATCCGGATGAATTTATCAGCAGCGTCACCTATTTCAATCAAAATATTGAAATGCAGGTGATGGATACTTTGAGCTTTTTAAACGGTAAAGAGATTGAGCGTATTTCTTTGCCTATGAAAGTGAATGGTATTGCCGTTGGTAGAGTGTGGAGTTTTAGGGATATTACGCTACGAAAACAAACGGAAAAAGAATTAATCCGTGCGAAAGAATCAGCAGAAGAGTCTGTGCGAACTAAGTCAGAATTTTTAGCCAGTATGAGTCATGAAATTCGCACACCCATGAATGGCGTATTAGGTATGTTAGGCTTACTCATGCGCAGTGAGCTGAATAATGAACAAGCCCGTCATGCCTATCTAGCCCGTTCCAGTGCAGAATCCTTACTCACTATTATTAATGATATTTTAGATTTTTCTAAAGTGGATGCGGGTCGACTTGAATTGGAAAGTTTGGATTTTAATGTAGTCGATCAAATCGAAGAATTGGTTGAAACCATGCGACCAAGAGTAGAGGAGAAAGGCTTAGAATTTAATTTAGATTTATCCAATATTGAGTCTGCTATGGTGAAAGGAGACTCGGGTCGCTTCCGTCAAATACTCATGAATTTAGTGAGTAATGCGATCAAATTTACTGAGCAGGGTAGTGTGAGTATTCGAGCAACTTTAGAAACCATTAATCCCTCAGAGGTGAGACTCAGCTGCTCTGTGTCTGATACGGGGATCGGTATTAATGAAACTGTTAAACACAGATTGTTTGAACTATTCACACAAGCAGATTCCTCCACTACTCGACGCTATGGCGGTACGGGATTAGGTTTAGCTATCTCTAAAAAATTATGTGAGCTTATGGGAGGTAGCATTGAGCTTAAGAGTGTTGAAGGGGTTGGTAGTGAATTTAATTTTAATGTGATTTTCCAAATTAGTCATCAAGTTCAGGCAATTATGTCGCGCATGGATATTAAAGGCTCCAGAATTTTAATTGTGGATGATAATGAAACCAACCGTGAAATACTGAAAGATCAATTGCACCGCTGGGGCGCCATTGTTGAAGAAGTGAGTTCGGCGCAAGGTGCACTTGATTTATTGCAGACGAAAATCGATGCCAACGAGCCATTGTTTCATGTGGCATTTTTAGATTATCAAATGCCTGATTTTGATGGGGCTATGCTGGGTAAAAGCATCCGTGAAAATAATGATTATGATGATATGCACTTGATTATGATGACTTCTATGGAAGGCATGGGTGGTTCACGTTATTTTGCTGATCTTGGTTTTACCGCGTATTTCACCAAGCCAATTTCCACATCGGATGTATTTGATGCCTTGTCCATCGTATTGGCAAACGGTGAAGACTTAAAGCGGGCCTATCCTATCATTACCGACAATTACTTAAGAAATCTGTCATTGTCGGATCGTAAGCGTAATCAATTGGAACACATCATCCTTGAAAAGGATTACTCACACTGCCGCATTTTATTAGTAGAGGATAATGAAATTAATCAAGAGGTGGCCAAGAGCTTATTGGCTGAATTGAAATTGAGTTGTGAGGTTGTGAATAACGGTGAGGAAGCTTTGCAGCATTTAAATAGTATGCAAGGCCAGCAAGTGTATGATTTGATATTTATGGATTGCCAGATGCCGGTGATGGATGGCTACGAAACCACACAAAAAATCCGACAAGGGGAAGCTGGCGATTCTCATAAAGATGTGGTGATAGTCGCCATGACGGCCAATGCTATGTTAGGGGATGAAGATAAGTGTTTAGCCGTGGGTATGAATGCTTATATCTCTAAGCCCATTGATGTGAAAGTGCTAGCGGACACATTAATGCAATGGTTGCCTGAAGCCAGTGCTATGAAAACCAATCAGAAAATATAATTAAAAAATTTGATATAAAAAAGCCGAGCATAGCTCGGCTTTTTTATGCTATTACAACAGAGGTTGTAATTTAGGCCAGATTAAATCTGCAAGAGTAAGTGAGCCTTCAGAAGTTGGGTGAATATTATCATCCAATACATGGTTCGCTGGCACCATGCCGCGAGGGTCTAAGAAGGTGCAGTTTGCAGTAGTATTAGCACAAGCTTGACCAAGTTTATCGTCACCAAGATTCACGGCTTGGGTTAGGTTGGCATTACCGCGTGGTAGCTCGTAGTAACCTAGGTAAATTACGTTATCAACACCATCGTTATCCATTTGGTTTAATAAATTCACTAGATTCACGTATTGATCATTGATTAAATTACGACAGCTGCTGCTGATGCTCCAGCGCCACCAATGAGTACGACAACCATATGGGTCAAGAATCATAGCTGGAATTAAGATATCGTTACCGCCCCCATCCATGACGATGGTTTCAATGTTGCCATCTGTGGCTTTCGCATCACTGTATTGACGCTCAACTGAATTCGCCACGATACCACCTGACAATTCAGCACCGCTAAGGGTGTAGTCACGGAAGGTTTGACCGGCACGGTCTTCCAAGAAGCGTTGAATGTCACCAGATAAATCGAAAATCGAGTCACCTAGTGTGACGATCTCATTGCGATCAGCATTTTCTACATAGTTGCTGCCACCACAAGCGATGAGAGAGAGCATGAAGCCTGCAGCCAAGAGAGCCTTCATGGCCTGCACACTGTGTTTAACAAATGTCATATTGGTTTCTCCTTATTGTTTTGTCCAAATAGACTCTTCAAGTGTAGAGAGGGAATATTTGTTACCAAAATTAAAAAGCGAACACCTCGGATAAAGTGTTCGCTTTTGTTGAAAATGCGGGAACTTTTTTGAACTTAGGTTTTATAGTTGGAACATTTGTTCTTAATTGCTGCCGTACAAGCGAGGTCGTTCATAGCGGAAAAAACCTGAGTCTTCCTCGGCGGTGATGGTGCTGGCCTGTTTACCAAAATATTCTTTGCGCAATTCATCCAATTTAGTATTGAGCTCATTGCCTGAATAGGTTTGAGTAAGTTGGTCACGGGCACTCATGTATTCATACCCTTTGACCCAGCGCTGCTCTTTTTCTGCGTCTTCTTTTGCGAGCATTTCAATATCTTTTTGGCTAAAGCCCAGTTGTTTGCGGCTGTCTGCTAATGCCTGCGCTCGCTCCTGTTGTGACATGTTTTTCAAATCGGTTTGCACGCTGTCTAAGCGAAAATATACATCGGCAATCATGCCCTTATTAAGCAAGTAGGTGTCTGATTCTTCGGCGTATTGTTCGTTTAATGTATTTTGCAAAATGTATAATCGTTCACTCATGGAGATATCGTTGGCGCTGTCTAAGGCGTCAATGGTTTGTTGCACCGTTTGGCGCTTTTCTTCGATGCTGTTCAATTCTTTCTGCCATATTTGTTCGGCCAATTCTCCGAAAATCTCATGGCGCTTTTTCCATATTTTTCCATTGCGACTTAGTGGCTCTAGATCGTTGAGCATGACTAAGTTTTCACTATACCAAAGCGTGTATTTATCTAAATTTTCAACTAACTCAATGATGGCCTGAGCATAATCAGGGAAAGCCATATGCATAATCTGGGAGAATATGGATTCTCCATTTTCTGGGTATTGTTCTAATACGAAATTTCTAAAATCTTGCATAGTAGCTTGTACGGCGATGCTTTGTATTTCATGTCCATGCTTTTGGCGTAACTGTTCCACCATGTTGTTGATGAATTGCATCTCACCCTGGGCTGCTTGGTTTAGGGGGAAAATAGCGGTGGAATCTGTTTTATTCGAAGAGGCTGTGTGTGTCGTGTCTGGCCTATTTTCTATGCTGATGACATGGGAACTTGGTGCGTAAAAGTAAACCAGTAAAAATGAAGTACTAACCACAGCCAATGCTGAGATTAAGGATATATTTTTCATAGCGGAGCCTTCTTATTATTGTTCTATGTCCAGTTTAGTCTATTCACAACTTAGAGTACTTGATCAAAAGCGAACAAAAATTTGGATTTATTCGCTTTTGTGGTTTTGTCCTAAACTGTCCTAGTAAAAAGTGTGAAAAACAGACATATTGCCCATTGTAAGTGATGGATAAACACTTTCAATGCTTGGTATTTTTCTAAGCGCATAATAATAAAAATACCACTTCATGCCCTATATCAGATATGAGCAATTGCTATGTTCAGTGATATTTATTTTCGCTTATTACTGGAAGTGATGGAGCGAGATTCCCATATACAGAGCATTCCTAAACTAATCGATGATGCAAAGCGTGCGGAGCTAAATTCGGTACGTAATTTTTATTTGTTAATTCGTAGTGCTTATCAGCAATATCCACAAACCAATATTGGGTTTGAGTTCGGTGGGCATATTAAACCGATTAATGCGTGTGATTTCTCTCGATTGATTACCACTGCTGATACGGTTTATGCAGCTTTTTCTTTATTGGTGGACCAGTATCCAAGATTAAGTTTAAAAGTGTTCCCTCAGTTGTATCGAAATGAGCGAGATTTATCCATCGCATTATCTACACCCAGTGAATATTTATTAAAAGATGGTTACAGGCGTTTTAGCAGTGAGACCTTTTTTCGCTATTGTATGAGTATTTTGAAAGATCTTACCGATCGTGAAGTCAAACCGAAAAAAATTTATTTTGATTATCCAAAACCTAAGTATGCCGATGAGTATCAAAGAATATTCGCTTGCGAGTTAGTATTTGACGCGCCATTGGCCATGATAGTCTTTGACGAAGCCATTGCTGATACGGCCTTGTCATCACGCAATCCCTATTTACATGATGTGTATCTCATGAAGTCACAAGAAACTTGGCAGGGGATGAAACGCCAGCAAAGTTTTCGTTATCGCGCCATTAGTCAGATGATGCAAGGTTACCCTAAGAGTTTTAATAGTCAGTGGCTAGCACAGTCGTTGAACATCTCCACACGCGGATTGCAAAAACGCCTAAGCGCGGAAGGCAGTTCGTTCTCTGCTATTTTGCAAGTGGTACGCCGCGAGATTACCAAGATTTGCTTGTATCAAAAACATGAAGATTTTGATGAGGTGGGGAAAAACTTAGGATTTCAAACTCAAGCGAGTTTTCGTAAATTCTTCAAGCAGCAGTTTGGAATTAGTCCTCGCATGCTTGAAGAATCCATTTGTGAAGAGCCGATAAATTAGCGGCTCGGCAGGTCACTTATTGACCGCAGCACTTCTTATATTTTTTACCGCTGCCACATGGACAAGGATCATTACGATTGGCTTGTTTTGTTGTGGTAGCAGATGCCGTCTCTTTACGCGCCATTAAGATATCGAGATCGCGTACATTTTCTTCTTGGGTGGCGTCCACAGTAATGATGCTCGCCCAGCCGTTCTCTTCAAATACGCCAATTAGCTCTTGTTTGCGTTCTTCTGTTTGCACAGATAGCTGTGCAGGGGCTTTGTCCGTACCTAAGCGAACGGTCTTGTTGGTTTCAAAGCCAGGGCTAGAATGAGCAGGCTTTTTCATTGGAGTGCCTTTATAGAAGAACTTGGACATGGATCACCATTTAATTGAGAGGCTGAAACAAGAGGCGCGTTCGCCTTTGCCATTTTGAATCTAATGGCTGCCATTGTAGTGTATTTGCTGGTAAATAGCCTAATCCCAAAGTCATGGATTTTGACTATCCTTAATACAAGGGCATTCCGACAGTCTGCTTGCGAGAATTTGATTGTCAAAGCCCGTAAACAGTGATATTTAGCGATTTCATGGTATTCGCCATGGATCTCTCATCTATTTGGACACGTTAATGACCGCAACCTTTAATAACCCTGCCATACCGGAAGGGTTTTTAAATCTTTTGTCTTCTCTACTGCGCAACCCAAGCGTTGTGGGTGCTGAGCATTCTTTTTTTCGTATTTTACAGCGAGAACTAGAAGAACGTGGTGCCAACGTCACCTGGTATGAAGGCTTATTGGTGGCACAAGGCTCACAACCTGACAGTTTGATGTTTTCTGCTCATATTGATCGCCATGGCTTGGTGTGTACTGGCCCCAATGAATTCCAATATGCAGCATTTGTCTCTGGGGCTCGCTCGGATCTACTGGGTAATTCGGTGGATGAGCAGCTCATGAAGAAAATTGTACACCGATTCCAAAATGAATCTGTGTACGCGTATGAGCCTTGGTCCGGTGCCTATCGTGGTCGTGGCTCCATTACCAATGCCTACATTTGTGAATTCCGTAATAACTTGATTTTTGAACTGCAAGGTTTAGAGCACCTAGTGGCCGGCACTCCAGTGGCCTTTGTGGATAAATTGAAAGTTAAAGAGGACACCATTGCCGGTCAGTTGGATAACGTGTTAACGGCAGCGGCGTTGGTGTATTTATTTGAATTAGGTTTTCAAGGCACGGCCTTTTTTACCGCCCAAGAAGAAGCAGGTAAGAGCTGGCGTTATTTATTGGAATGGTTCCGTCGTTTTGGTGGTTCCACCAACCAGCTAATTGTGGTGGACACCAGCCCATTTCCAGATATAACCGCCGCCAGTGAACAGCACGTAGTATTGCGTCATCAAGATGCTAACGCACCGTTTAACGTGGCATTAACACAAAAGTTACAACGCAGTTGCGAAGAGATGGGTATCAGCTATCAATTCAAAGATGAGTATGTGATTAAACTTAATAAAGAATTAGAGGCAAAAGGTGAGACACCTCATTCCATGGGTTCCACCGAATTGGGTCGAATCATATCTGCCTCCCATGGATTGGTGGATGGTACGACCTTACAAATCCCCACATCTGGGTATCATACCCTGCATGAAACCGCGCCTAGGTCGTCAGTGTCTGCGTTTTTGACCCTGCTCAATACATTGTGCGGTCTAGACCCAAAAAATTAATGCAAACCTGATACACTTACTCAGCTTTTGAGTAAGTGTTTTTGTCAGCGGTTTCATGAGTACACTATGAACAACACCATCTTACAATTAACCCGCATCGTACAGCAGGTGGCCTTGGCGGAATCTCCTGCTGCTCAGGTGTCATTAATTGTGGATTCCATTAGTGATGTGATCCAAGCCGATGTATGCAGCTTGTATCGTCTGAATGATCAACACGACATGGTGCTACTGGCCAGTCATGGCTTAAAACACAATAACGTAGTGACCATTCCTAATGGTAAGGGTCTAGTGGGGTTAGTTGCGAAAAGCCGTCATCCAGTAAACGTGGAAGACGCTGCCGCGCACGAGAATTATTTTTACCTGCCACAAACTCAAGAAGAAAAATTTGTCAGTTTTTGCGGTGTGCCCTTGGTGTTATTTGGCAAGGTCATCGGTGTTCTGGTTGTTCAAAGTCGCAAAGCAGAGCGTTTAAGCAAAGAAAGCGAAGGCTTTTTGGTGGCATTAGCGTCACAACTGGCGTTAATTGTTTCTGATATTCCTGTTGAAAACAAAATTGAAGATCAAAACGATCGCCACCGTGGTGTGAAAGGCGCCCCCGGTATTGGTCTGGGTCGTATTCGCTTGTGTTTGAGTGGTGAGTTGAATTCTGTACCGAATGCCGATTGCGATAATGTGGATGCTACCTTAAGTCAGTGGCAACAATTATTGGAAAATGTGAAGCAGGATATTCAAACCGAGCAGGCCGCCCTAGGGGATGACATGCCGGATTCGGTATCGGCAATATTTGATGCATACCGCATGTTGTTAGCCGACCAAGCCTTGATTGAGCGTGTGCAAGCTGAGATTCGTCAAGGGCATTGGTTACCCTATGCATTGAAGCTCAGTATTCAACATTACGCTGAAATTTTTCACGCTATGGAAGATGCGTATTTTCGCGCACGCGCCGAAGACATTTTGCACCTTGGCAATAAATTATATAACGCTTGGCGTGGCGATAAGGGCTTGGATGTTAACCATATCGATGGGCCAGTCATTTTAATGGGCGTACAAGTGAGCGTGTCGGATATGGCATCTGTGCCTAGCAACAAGCTTGCAGGTATTGTGTGCTTTGAAGGCTCAAGTTTATCTCACACTGCGGTGCTGGCGAACGCTATGGGTATTCCTGCCGTAATGGGTACTGGCACGTTAAAAGGGTTAAACGATGGAGATCACATCATTGTGGATGGTAACGAGGGGCAAATTATTTTGCACCCGAGTGATGTGGTTGCTGGTGAATTTAAAAAGTTGGTACAAAAAGAAAAGTCTTTAAAGAAACAATTATCTTTATTAAAAGATCTGCCAGCGCAAACCACAGACAATCACGTATTAGAACTATTCACGAATACCGGATTGCTAGCGGATATCACCCCTGGTTTAAAAAGCGGTGCTGAAGGGGTGGGTTTGTATCGAACCGAGATTCCGTTCATGGTGCGTGATAGCTTCCCCAGTGAAGATGAACAAGTGCAAGTGTACGAGCGGGTTTTACAAGCTTATGCCAACAAACCGGTTTACATGCGTACCTTGGATATTGGCGGCGATAAACAGCTGCCGTATTTTCCTATTCATCAAGAAGATAACCCAGCTCTGGGTTGGCGTGGTATTCGTTTTACCTTAGATAATATTCAATTATTGATGACGCAAGTGCGGGCCATGATTCGTGCTGCAAGCGGGCAGGATAATTTACATATTCTATTACCCATGGTGATTTCCACGCCGGAACTCATGACATTTCTTGAGTTGCTAGACGACGCCATTGGGCAATTGAGTCAAGAGGGATATGCGGTTTCAAGGCCGAAAGTGGGAGTGATGGTGGAAGTGCCAGCGGCCATTTCACAAATACCCATGTGGGCAAAATACATCGACTTTATTTCCATTGGCTCCAATGACTTGAGTCAGTATTTATTGGCGTTAGATCGTAACAATGCACGTGTGGCTGATCGTTATGATCACGTGCACCCAGCTGTTTTGCATGAAGTGAAACGCGTGGTGGATATGGCCCGTCAATATAATTTGCCATTGAGTTTGTGTGGCGAAATGGCTGCGGACCCAATTGCTGTGGTGTTACTCATGGCCATGGGGATCAAGCGTTTATCCATGAGTGCCGCAAAACTACCTAAGGTGAAATATTTGATTCGCGCCATGTCC
Source organism: Gammaproteobacteria bacterium (assembly GCA_013373125.1). Classification (GTDB taxonomy): domain Bacteria; phylum Pseudomonadota; class Gammaproteobacteria; order Pseudomonadales; family Oceanobacteraceae; genus Bermanella. The sequence continues at coordinate 83,012 of JABXIK010000050.1, forward strand.
CATGCGGATAGCCATTACATATTACAACAGGCCCTAACACTAGAGAGTAGTGAAGCCATTCGTAATTTAGTGAACGATCATTTAGAAGCCATAGGCTTTAATGAATATATGCGTAACCAGCAAACCGCAGCGGAGGCGTGATCGTGTTTACTTTGCATGAGTTATTTTCCATCGAGCCTTATAGTTGGCCTGCGATTTTCACCGCCATTTTTTGTGCCACGATTATCGGATTGGAACGTCAACTTCGCGGCAAGCCGGTAGGCATACGAACCTCATCATTAATTGTGTTGGGCACATATTTATTTTTAGCCACCGCGTTTTTATTAGAAGGCACCATAGTGGACCCTTCTCGCGTGGTGGGACAGGTGATCACGGGTATTGGTTTTTTAGGTGCAGGGGTGATGTTGGCAAAAGATGGTGCGGTTGTAGGAGTCACTTCCGCAGCTACTATTTGGGTGCTGGCGGCCATTGGCGTCATGATTGCCACAGATCATCTCGTTGAAGCAGTTAAGCTTTCATTTGTGGTGGTGCTTATTTTATGGGGCGTGGATTTGTTAGAAGAAAATACCCGCGCCTTCAGTCGTGGTGTGCATGCGAAAGTGCAAAACTTCAAGTCTCGTCGCAAGCCATAGTGTCTTCATCAAATTGCAAAGCCTTTGACTTATCTTCTCACTTATCTTGACCTTGAGGTTTGCTAAGAGCCTCTTCAATAAATATAAAAAGGCAATATATGTATATTCGGTTTTTTAAACCCCTTTCGTATTTGTGTTCTATGTTGGCATTAAGTGCCTGTGACGATAGTACTCAGGTGGTAGAGCAATCCACTTTGCAGGCACCTCAAATCAATTGGTATGAGCAAGGACAGGCCGATATTCAACATACCATTGTCGCGTCTGAGAAAATTAATAATCGCTTAGGCAGTGCTAAGAATATTATTTTATTTGTGGGTGATGGCATGGGCATCTCCACAGTTACCGCTGCACGTATTTTAGATGGACAGCGTAAAGGCCAAAGCGGTGAAGAAAACCAATTAAGTTTTGGTCAGTTTCCGTTTTCTGGGTTATCCAAAACCTATAACGTGGATGCGCAAACCCCAGATTCAGCAGGGACTATGACGGCATTAATCACAGGTGTGAAAACCGATGCAGGTGTGCTCGGTGTTAATGAAAAAATTCAGCGCGGAGATTGTACCTCGGTTGCCGGTAATGAGTTGGTTACCGCATTGGAATTAGCTGAGCTGGCGGGTATGAGTACGGGTATTGTGACAACGGCGCGAGTGACTCACGCCACACCCGGTGCGAATTACGCAAAAAGTGCAGACCGAGATTGGGAAGATGTTTCGGATATGCCACAAGCGGCCATCAATGGCGGTTGCAAAGATATCGCGCAGCAGCTTATTCAATTTGAAGACAATTTAAAGCAGCGTTTTCCTACGGCCAATATCAATGGTATTGAAGTGGTGATGGGCGGCGGACGCCGTCATTTCTTACCCAAAGAGAAACAGGCGAACACCTCTGATGCCGTCAGTGATATTGAAGGGGATCGCACAGATGGTTTGAATTTGATTAGTCAGTGGCAATCTATTTATCCACAAGGCGTGTATGTGATGGATACGGCGGGTTTTGCGAATATTGATCCTAACAAGACGCAGCACGTGCTGGGGTTATTCAATGAAAGCCATATGCGCTATGAAGCGGATCGCTCAAACGATAAAGCCGGTGAGCCGTCATTAAGTGAAATGACAAAGGCGGCGATTGAGATTTTAGATAATAATCCCAATGGTTTTTTTCTCAACGTGGAGGCCGGTCGTATTGATCATGGCCATCATGCAGGCAATGCACACAATGCATTAACCGATGCCATTGAGTTATCCCATGCTGTGCAGATCGCGTTAGAGAATACCAACCCAGAAGAAACGCTGATTATTGTCACCGCGGATCACTCTCATGTCTTTACCATGGCGGGTTATCCAAAACGCGGTAATCCTATTCTAGGCAAAGTGGTGAACGTTGGGAAAAGTGATCCTGCCTTAGCAGGTGATGGTCGGCCTTACACCACACTGGGTTATATAAACGGTAAAGGGTTTCATGATCGGCACGAGCATACTGATGCTGATGCGGTATATGATGAAGCCATCGTAGCTGGACGTCATTTAACGGCCAAGGTGGATACGCAAGCGCCGGGTTTTCATCAAGAAGCGTTAGTGCCGTTAGAGTCTGAAACCCACGGGGGTGAAGATGTGGGGATTTATGCAACAGGTCCCGGCGCGCATTTGGTGAGTGGCGTGCATGAACAAAATTACATTTTTCATGTAATGAATCACGCAGGTGGATTAACGCAAAAAGCCAGGCGGCATCTCATGCAAAAATGATGAGGGATTTATGTTTGTTTTAAATTATGAGTCCATCGATATTTCAGGCTTTGCAGGTATTCGTGAGCGTGTACTGGTGATGGATCGTAATTACTTTTCTCGCCATGTGGCTGATGAAGTGCGCGATGGTTTTGGTGCGTGTGTGTATCTGGCCCATGCGTATTTCACTCCAGGGGGCAGTACAGGCCTGCATTACCATAAAGATGTGGACATCATTTCTATTTTTACCAAGGGTGAAGTGCAACATCAGGGTACGTTAGGCGATGGTATGCATTTTTTTCCTGGGCAAGTCTTGGTGCAGTGCAGTGGAGAAAACGGATTTCGCCATAATGAGATGAATGCTTTAGATGATATTTCTGGCATGGTGCAAATTTGGTGTGAACCCAGTGACACAAGTGCGTTGACTCAGCGACATGAGGTTATCGATGTAAATGCTCTCGGTGTGCATCGTGTGTATGGCGGCACGCAAGAAGATGCACTGACGAATATTCCTCATACTACTCAATTTGATTTGGCTGTTATGTCAGATGGGCAGGAAATAAAACTGGCTCAGCAAAATCGACTGTATGTTTTGGCAGGTGAGGTGTTGGTTCAAGAGGAGCAAGCGTCGCAAATATTAAAGCGCGGGAGTTTGTGTGATGGCCGCCAACTTCATATTAAAGCCAATACGGCGGCCAAGGTTTTGATCATCACTCAGGTGTGATTTATTTATTGGTGTAGGCGTCGATTTTTTCTTCTGGGTTGCTTTGGCGATCCAGTGTGCCGATATCCAGAACCGGTGACGCATCTATGTGCTGTGCGTCCATCATCTGTGCCACACGTTGTAGGGAAGAGATAATCATGGTTTGTTCCCATTCTTGTAAATCCCCAAATTGACGCGCGAAATGATCCTGTAAAGGCATAGGCGCGTCTTTTAAAATTTCTACGCCAATATCAGTTAGGTAAGTATGCACTTTGCGCTTGTCTGTAGTGGAGCGTTCGCGGTACACCAGATTACGTTTTTCTAATCGGTCCAGAATGGTGGTTACAGTCGCTTGGCTTAAGCTGATGTCATTCGCCAATTCCCCAATGGTCACATGACCCTTGTCACGCACGGCTTGTAATAACAAGATTTGCGGCGCAGTGAGGCCAGTGGTTTTGGCCAGGTGCTTGGAATGTAAGTCTGTGGCTCGAATCACTCGGCGCAGAGCAACCAGTACTTCATCAATGTGGTTCAAGGGAATGTCCTATGAATATGCGCAAACAGCACATTATATAGAGGACTAAGTATTTGGCTAGCGCTACGAAGTGACTACTTTTTAGTGCTGTGACGGTGAATATCGTCGTATTGCCACGGGCTGTGATGATCATGGCTTTGACGATCCAACTTACCCACATCCAATACGGGGGCAGCATCGATATCATGGGCATCCATCATCTGCGCCACTCGCTGTAATGAAGAGATCAGCATGGTTTGCTCCCATTCTTTCAAATGCCCGAACTGACGAGCCAGCTGATCCTGTAATGGGATGGGGGCTCCTTGCAAAATCTCTTCGGCATCTTCGGTAAGGTACGCATGAACTTTGCGCCTGTCGGTAAGTGAGCGCTTACGGTAAATCAGCTCGCGTTTTTCTAAACGATCCAAAATAGTGGTCACCGTGGCCTGTGAAAGGCTTACATCATGGGCTATTTCGCCTATGGTCACCTGTCCGAGATTGCGTATGGTTTGCAAGATCAGGATCTGAGGGGCAGTGAGGCCAGTGGTTTTGGCTAGGTGTTTGGAGTGTAAGTCCGTGGCTCGAATCACGCGGCGCAAAGCCACTAATACTTCCTCAATGCGGTGCTCCAATTGAGTGGTATTGGTTTCTTGCTGGGTACTGCTTGAGTAAGGCGCTGCGCTTAAATCATTCATAATCATCTTGCTCATGGGAAAATTCTCCCAGGTCAGTCACGATATAAAGTCCTTGTTCCAGCTGCACGGTACCTTTGATCAGGGCATGTTCTGCATGGCTGGTTTCGATTTCCTCGCGGTTAAATCCCACGATTTCGCTGACGTTATCCACAGTAAAACCTAACAGGTTGTTATCGCTTTCTATGATCAGTATTCGACTGTGCTCATCTGGCGCATAGTCCGCTAAGTGCATTAAACGTCGGCTATTGATAACGCTAATGACATCTCCGCGAATATTCACAATGCCTTCTACCTCATGGGGGGCACCAGGCACTGGGGCGGGTTCGCGATACGGCACAATCTCACGAATGACGGCGATAGGCTGAGCATACGCTTCCCCATCTAGGTAGAAGGTGATCCATTGATCTTTATTCAATACATCATTCATGAATGATTCTCGCCAATACCTTCGTCTGATTTAGTAACTATTAATTAGTGTACTATATTTATACCACTAAGGAAAATATGGCCAATTAACCCGATATTTGCCACTTAATTGTAATATTTTGTGTATATATTGCTCATTTTGAGCATAACTTGAGCTTTGGGGTTTAAAAATTCTTTAGAGTAGTAAATAATAGACATCTTAAGGTAATACAGGAACCCAGTTTATGAGTCTCGCAATTGAGTTGCAGATCCCCACCGCCGAGGACGGCATGTCTGTTTATGAGCTAGTGCAGGCCTGCCCCCCACTGGATAACAACTCCGCCTATTGCAATCTTTTGCAATGCTCGCATTTCGCAGACACCTCAGTGGCCGCCGTATTGGAAGGTCAATTAGTGGGTTTTATTTCTGGTTACATTTTGCCGGGCAAGCCAGACACCTTGTTTATTTGGCAGGTAGCGGTTTCGGATAAAGCCCGCGGCCAAGGTTTGGCTTCAAAGATGATTCAGCACATTTTGCAGCGAGCAAACTGTCAACAAGTGCAGTTTATTGAAACCACGATTACAGAATCTAATGCTGCGTCTTGGGCGTTGTTCGAAAGCGCCGCGAAAAAATTAGATGCGCAATTAACCCGCTCAGTGATGTTCGATCAGCAGCAACACTTTAAAGGTCAGCACGACAGTGAATGGCTGGTTCGCATTGGACCGTTTCAGCGCTAAGCACTGAAAAACTTTTTTAATTACCCCCACGAATTCCTAACGCAACGGAGTACAGTATGAAAATTTTTGACGAAATTGAATCAGAAGTACAATCTTACGCCCGCTCATTCCCTCGCTTGTTTAATAAAGCACAAGGCGAGTTCCTTTACGATGAAGACGGCAATCAATACCTCGACTTCTTAGCCGGTGCCGGCACATTAAACTACGGCCATAACAATCCAATCTTTAAAGAAAAATTATTGGATTACATCCATGCGGATGGCATTACCCATGGTTTGGATTTACATACCAAGGCTAAAGGTGAATTCCTTGAGGCTTTTAACGAGAAAATTTTAAAACCACGTAATCTGGACTATATGGTGCAGTTTACGGGTCCTACCGGTACCAATGCGGTGGAAGCCGCATTGAAACTGGCGCGTAATATTAAAGGTCGTGAAAATATTATTTCATTCACCAATGGTTTCCACGGTGTGAGTTTAGGCTCTCTTGCTGCAACCGGTAACTCCCATCATCGTGGAGCAGCGGGTGTCAGTTTAAACGGTACTTCACGCATGCCATTTGACGGTTATTTAGGTGATGAAGTGGATACCACGTTCTATTTGGATAAAGTGCTATCCGATTCCAGCAGTGGTATCGATTTACCGGCGGCAGTGATTGTTGAAACCGTACAAGGTGAAGGTGGTATTAATGCAGCGAGCTTTGAGTGGTTACAAAATTTAGAAAAAGTATGTCGCAAGCATGATGTGTTATTGATTGTGGATGACATTCAAGCCGGTTGTGGTCGTACGGGTACCTTCTTCAGTTTTGAAGAGGCCGGTATTAAGCCAGACATCGTGACCCTGTCAAAATCCTTGGGTGGTTATGGTTTGCCATTCGCGGTTGTATTGATGAGCCCAGCATTGGACCAATGGAAACCGGGTGAGCATAACGGTACGTTCCGTGGTAATAACTTTGCCTTTGTGACAGCAAAAGCGGCTATTGATAATTACTGGAGTGATGATCACTTCTCAAAAGAAATCAAACGTAAGGGCGCATATGTGTCTAAACGTTTAGAAGAGATTGTTGAAAAGTATGGTGAAGGTAATTTCACTACCCGTGGGCGTGGCATGTTCCAAGGCATTAACTGTGTAAACGGTGAGATTGCAGCCAAAATCACCAGTGAAGCGTTTAAGAAAGGCTTAATCATTGAAACCAGTGGTGCGGATGATCAAGTGGTGAAATTCCTATGTCCATTGATCATTAGCGATGAAAGTCTGAAAAAAGGCATCGATATTGTTGAGCAAACCATTAAAGAAGTATGTGCGAAAGAAGACATTCCTGAAGATAAGGATTACTTCGACGACGTTGAGCTGGCAAGTTAAAGCTCATCAGTTGGTGCAGTCGTAAGTGGCTGCACAATTTTCCGTGCATTTAAAACAATATAGGTAACAAAACATGATTGTAAGAACACTACAAGAAGCTGAAAAAAGTGAACGTAAAGTTGTGGACCCAAACAATAACTGGGACAGCACGCGTTTGTTATTGAAAGATGACAATATGGGTTTTTCATTTCATATTACGACCATCTATGCCGGTGCCGATTTCCAAATGCACTATCAAAATCACTTAGAATCGGTTTTTTGCATGTCTGGTGAAGGTGAGGTGGAAACCTTAGCCGATGGTAAAGTGTACCCAATTAAACCCGGTACAATTTATATTTTAGATCAGCATGACAAGCACATTTTGCGTGCCAAATCTGAAATGAAAATGGCCTGTGTATTTAATCCACCGGTTATTGGTAATGAAGTGCACAACAAAGATGGCGCTTACGAATTACAAGCGGATGCCATCACCGACTAGTTTTATTCCTTGTGACACCATTTGAAATTTTCACTGAATAAAATAGGAATTAGCATGTCTTTGGCAAATCATAGCGTAGAAAAAATTGGCGGCACGTCCATGAGTGATTATGTGTCGGTACGCGATAATATCATTCTACAACCAGCTAGGATGAAACATTTTTATCAACGGGTTTTCGTGGTAAGTGCGTATGGAGGCTTAACCGATAAGCTACTTGAGCATAAGAAAAATGGTCAGCCTGGTGTGTATGCTTTGTTTGCCAACGGCGTGAATGATGACAGCTGGATGAGTGCGCTAGCGGATGTAAAAACAGAAATGTTGGATATTAACGCCAGTTTGTTTTCAGCGGATGGCTTAGATAAAGCCAATGAGTTCATTTCTGCGCGCATCGATAATGCGCAGCATGTATTAGCGGATTTACAAAGCTTGTGTAGTCACGGCCATTTCGCCATTGAAGATCATTTGGCTACGGTACGAGAAATGCTGGCCAGTATTGGTGAAGCTCATAGCGCATGGAACATGGCGGAGCTGTTACAGCGCGATGGCGTGAATGCAGTGTTTGTGGATTTAACCGCATGGCAAGGTGGGGAGCATGTGAGTTTGGATGCACGCATTGAGCAGGCATTTAAAGATATCGATTTGCAAACTCAATTACCTATCGTCACCGGTTATGCCCACAGCGAAGAAGGTTTAATGAGCACGTTTGATCGCGGTTATTCAGAAATGACTTTCAGCCGCATTGCTGTGTTAAGCCAAGCGCAAGAAGCGGTGATTCATAAAGAATTCCATTTAAGCAGTGCCGATCCGCGCTTAGTCGGTGAAGACAATGCTGTGCCTATTGGTCGTACCAACTATGACGTGGCTGATCAACTGGCGAATCTTGGTATGGAAGCCATTCACCCGAAAGCGGCGAAAGGTTTGCGCCAAAATAATATTGCATTGCGTGTGAAAAATACGTTTGAACCTGAGCACGCAGGCACCTTGATCACAGGGGATTATGTTAGTGATAAGCCATGCGTGGAAATCATCGCAGGTTGCAAAGGGGTGTACGCCATTGAAGTGTTTGATCAGGATATGGCGGGGAATATTCAGCAAGTGGATCAAGACATTTTGAGAATTATTGCGCGTTTTAAGGCACATATCGTATCAAAAGATATTAACGCCAATACCATTACTCACTATTTATCGACTAACCTTAAGACAGTGAAGCGTATTCGCAAAGCACTAGAAGATCATTTTGACGAAGCGGAAATCAAGCAGCAAAAAGTGGCCATCGTTTCCGCCATAGGCAGTGATATGCAAGTACCGGGTATTTTAGCCAAAACCGTAAAAGCCCTAGCAGATCAAAACATCAGTGTGCTGGCTATGCATCAATCCATGCGTCAGGTGGACATGCAGTTCTTAGTGAACGAGAGCGATTACGACCAAGCCATCAATAGCTTACACAGTTGTCTTGTGGAAGTGCATGACCATGGGGACGCCATATGCCTGGCCTCTTAATCAAAGGATTGATGCTTGTTTTATGTTGTTTAAGTCCGTGGCTGTACGCTGCGGACGCGGATAAAGAGCAACAAGCCAAACAAGTGGTAGAAAACCTAAAAGAGCCGCTCTACAACCCGTTTGTGGAGCGTTATGTATTGGATGACTTGAAGACTCTGCGCCAAGAATTAGCGGCGCAAAAAGCAGAAATCATTCAACAGATTGTGGATCGTGAACACAACAGTGTGGATCGTGCAGTCACATATGCCACCAATACCGTGACGTATTTCTTTTATCTGATTGCGGCGGCAACCTCTATTTTGGTGGTGGTGGGTTGGACGTCTATTCGTGACATAAAAGAGCGGGTGCACTCGCAAGCGGATGAAGAAATTTCCCGTTTAGTGGGTGAATATGAGCGACGCTTACATGCCATTGAAAGCCAGCTGAATCAAAAAACCCAAGACATCGAAGATAACCGTGAAGAAATTGAGCTTACCCAAGAGCGACAATCTCTATGGTTGCGTGCGGCGCGGGAAAACAACTTCCACAATAAAATTGCGGTGTATGACCAAATTTTGAAACTGCGTCGAGATGATACAGAAGCATTAACTTATAAAGCGGATGCCGTACTGGAACTCAATGAGCCGCAATGGGCGATTAATTTGTGCTATCAGGCTTTGGCCATAGACCCTGAAAATACCCATGCGTTTTATCAGTTAGCCTGCGCTTATACCGTTTTAGGGATGCAGGAAGAAGCCGTTAATTGCTTGTCGGAAGTGCTAGAGCGTACCGATACCTATCGTGAAGACATAGTGAATGACCCTGTTATGAAGCCACTGCATGAAAACGAGCGTTTTCAGGTGTTAATGGGTGAAGCCTCCCAAGATGTGAGCTAACCCGCTGGGTTAGTCTCATTTTCAAGTGCCGAAATTACCCACTTGCTCATTCTGTTCTAGTATTAAGAGAAGCACAGAAATGAGTCCGTCATGGTTTCAGCACCCTTACACGAACATGAAATTCAACGCCTTGAAGAACTGCTGCGTTACGATGTCTTAGACAGCGAAGATGAAGCCGCCTTCGATGAGCTGACCGAATTAGCCAGTAACATCTGTGGCACGCCTGTATCCCTTATTAGTCTAATCGACAGCGACCGTCAGTGGTTCAAATCTCGAGTGGGAATTGATGCCCACGAGACGCCTCGTGAGCTTGCCTTCTGTGCCCATGCCATCTTGCAACCAGAGGTGTTTGAAGTCCCCAATGCCTTGGAAGATGAACGCTTTGCCGATAATCCCTTGGTAACAGGCGATCCCGATATTCGTTTTTATGCGGGAGCACCCTTGGTTACCGAAAAAGGGCTGCCGATAGGCACCTTATGTGTCATCGATAAAGCCCCGCGGCATCTCACTGATCAGCAAAAGAAAGCCCTAGAAATTTTAGCTAAACAGGTCATTGGGCAGCTGGAATTACGGGTGAACTATAAAAAACTCCAGCGTGTGGATCGTGAGCGAGAGAAAATCTTTTCAGTGATTGGCCATGACTTACGTTCACCGTTTACCGGTATTCTTGGTCTATCGCGGCGCTTGTATGAAAAGGCTGACAGTATGGAAGCTGATAAGGTGAAAACCATGGCAGGGGGGATTTTGACATCGTCGTTACAGGTGTTTCAGGTGTTAGATGAGCTCATGCAATGGACGCAACAGAGATTAGGCCGTACCCATTCTCAGCCGACATTATGTCATGTGGCGAATCTAGCTCAAGAGAGCATCGATTTACTACAAGTTGGAATCGGTTTGAAGCAATTGAATTGTGTCAACAATATCGACCCGAACGTCACTGCGCTTGCGGATGCGGCCATTGGTAAAACCATTTTTCGCAACCTTCTTGCGAATGCCATTAAGTATTCACCAGATGGCAGTGACATCGTGATTGATGCGCAAACCCAAGATAATGACGTGGTGATCAGCATTCAGGATCAAGGACTTGGCATACCCAAGGATTTAATGAGTCGCTTGTTTAAAGATTCGGTTGAAGGCACAGAAGGCACAGCCGGTGAGTCCAGTACGGGCATTGGGTTAAGCTTATGTGGTGAGTTGATCGCCACACAAAATGGCCGCATCTGGGTCGATGAAAACTATGATCAAGGGGCCCGTATATTTTTCAGTTTCCCAACGGTGGCCCCTTAATTCATTTTACTTATGCTTTTCCCGTTATTGAATCGCCGGTAAATCAAACCATAGTGCTTCCAGTTCATGTTTGGCGACAAGGTTGATTTCGCCTTCGTCAACCATACCCACTCCGTCGCCGGCCGTGAACACTTCGCCGTTTACTTCTAATGAACCCTTCACCACATGCAGATATTGGCTGCGTTTTTGGCCTTGTGCATTGTGCCCATTTAGTTTGAGAGTCTCACTTGCAGGCAATTGAATGCGGAACAAACTGGCATCGGCATGTATGGCCAAACTGTTGCCATCACCATTGGGTGTAATCAATGCCGTGAGCGGGCCTTCTTGTGCAATGGTGGCTTGTTCATAACTGGGTTTTACATTACGTGCATTGGGCTGAATCCAAATTTGTAAAAATTTTAGATCATCCGTTTCACTGCCGTTGAATTCACTGTGCATGATGCCGGTGCCTGCGCTCATGCGCTGCACATCACCAGCAGGAATCGTAAAGTGATTGCCCATGCTGTCTTTATGCACAATGTGCCCTTGGGTCACATAGGAAATGATTTCCATATTGTCATGGCCGTGAGCACCAAACCCCATGCCGCCGGTTACGGTGTCATCGTTGATGACTCGCAGGTTAGAAAAGCCCATGTGTTTTGGGTCGTAATATTGCCCAAACGAGAAGCTATGAAAGCTGTTGAGCCAACCAAAATTTGCATGGCCCCGTTGATTTGCTTTGCGAACGTAAAACATAGTCCACCTCCAAAGTTGATAAGGAGATGATAAAACAAGTAATTCGATCAAAGTCAGTAATATTCTGCTGATATCAATCGAACTGATAGATAGGTTACTTTTCCGGTAAGGGAGTGAATTCGTCTTCGTCCCCAGGAATGGTAGGGAAGCGCCCGTCTTTCCAGTCTTGCTTCGCTTTTTCCAAACGCGCTTTATCAAATGAGACGAAGTTCCAAAACATGCGCGGGGTTTCTTGCCACTGCTCACCGCCTAAAAAGACAAAGCGACATTGACTGGCGCTGTGCACACTGTCTTCGTCTTGCAGTAATACAAATTGCCCTTGTAGATAAGTGGTGTCGCCTATGGTGACGCTACCATCTAGCACATATACCGCACACTCCTGCTCTGGATTGGGCCGAGCGATGGTTTTGCCTTGTGGGGCCAGAACGTCCATATAAAACATGGGGCTGTAAGTTTTGATAGGAGCGGTTTTACCACAGGCTTCTCCAGCGATGAGACGCATCAACACCCCTTCTTTCATGAAGTGAGGAAGTTGGGATTTTTTTACATGAGTAAATGACGGCTCAATCTCGGCCTTATCTTTTGGCAAGGCCACCCATGTTTGTAAACCGTTAAGGGTGTGTTCTTGAGCTTTCACTTCGATGGTTTCGCGCTCACTGTGGGTAATGCCTTTTCCTGCGGTCATCCAGTTCACATCCCCTGGAATGATTTCTAAGTTGTTGCCTAAGCTGTCGCGATGCAGCAGGCTGCCTTCGATCATATAGGTGATGGTGGCTAAGCCAATGTGTGGGTGCGGGCGTACATCAATACCATTGCCAGGGGCAAATGTAGCAGGTCCCATGTGATCGAAGAAAATGAACGGCCCTACCATTTTTTTATCAAAGTTAGGCAAGATGCGTGTGACTTCAAATCCATCTAGAGGTTTGCGATTGCCTGCTAATTCAATGGCCATGCTGATCTCCTGTTTTCTATGAGTTTAGCTGAGCCATATTAAATTTGTTGGCCATTAGTCGATGATTCCTATCGTAAAATACGATCATTGGACTCAACGGGCCGATTCATTTATAACGTGTAAACTTTCATAAAATTGACATATAAATTCACCCAACTGTCATAAAGCGAACCTAGTCTGAGCATCATTGAAATAACAATGATGATCTCATCAGGGTGAGCACAATGAGCAAGTATCAATATGAACAACTCATGTTTCCGGGCAAAACCCTTTCTCCGGATGCATTAAATTTATTGGTTTTGGAATTGCGTGAAGTGGCGGCCAGTTGCTTCCAGCAAGTGCCGGTTTATCAAGCGCTTTCAGGCAAACAAGCTGAGTTAGATAAAGCGGTTATGTGTTTAGCCCGTAACGAAGATGGAAAATTAATGGGCTTTTGTTCCGCTTTATTATTGCCGGTGGAAGGTCATGGCAATGTATTGCACCTAGGTTTGACTTGTGTGCATCCGGATTCTCGTGGTCAAAATTTAACGCATCATTTAACCAGTAAACTGTTGTTAAATTTCATTATTAAAAAATCGTTATTCAAAGAAACTTGGATCAGCAACTGCGCCTGCGTGCTTTCCAGTTTAGGTAACGTGGCCATGTATTTTGAAAAACTGTATCCGTCTCCATATGGTGTGAAAGCACCGAGTCAAAAACATATAAACATTGCCCATGCGATTGATGCACATCACAGAGAATCCATTGCTATAAATGAAAAAGCGACCTTCAATGTGGATAAATTTGTATTTGAAGGCAGTGTCGGTGGTACCGTGTTTGAAAAAGATTCGGAAGACGAGCGCTTCCATCATCGTGATAATGCACTCACAGAATACTATCAAGACTTGTTGCGTTTTGAACGTGGGGATGAAGCGTTACAAATTGGTAAGGTCAGTATTTTAACGTTTCCAAAATACTTAATGCGCAAAGGGGTCGTACGCATGAAAGCCTTATTGCCAAAACCACGCAAAGCCCCCAATTATGCCAACTAAGTTATGCTGTTAGCTGTGACCTTGATCTTGCCAAGCGCGAGATTGAGGCACGCGATCGCTGGCACATAAGTTTTGTAATTGATCCACTTGAATTAACGTTAGGCGATTGTAATCAATTTCGATCCAGCCTTTTTGCACCCACTCTTGTAAAATTTTCGAAATGGACTGACGTGAAAGCCCCAGCATTTGTGCTAATTCTTGCTGATTGATTTGAATGGTATTTTGCTGGTTGGGCATTAAGTCTAATAAGCGGCGCGCTAAACGTGCTGGCGGTGGCATTAAAGTGGATTGTTCAACCCAATCCAATGTGAAGCGCAAACGCTCACATAATTGCTGTGCCAAATATTTAAGAGCCGTGTGATCTCCTAGTATGTATCGTTCAAATAAGGCCTTAGGGATGATGCACACCTCGCTGTCGGTAACCGCTTCGCAATCATGTGTGCGTGCCACACCATCCACCAGTGAAATTTCCCCAAACCACTGTCCTTGCTCCATAAAGCACAGGGTCATGGGCTTACCTTCTTCATTAACCGCACTGGCACGTAAGCGCCCACGAATAATGCCGTAATACCCGCTGGCGTCGTCGCCACGATAATGCAAAAACTCGCCTTTTTTTAGCGGCTTCATTTGCATGCCGTCGAATAACGCGTGCTGTACCTCTTCACTTAAATGGGCAAGACAGGCACTGGCGGTCATGAGTTGTGCTATGTGTGAAGGGATCATGGTGTTGGCCTTAGCAGTTTGTCCAAAAGTTGACAGAGTCCGTTACAAAATGGGTCTAAGCTGTAGACAGGCTTAACCACAATAATAGGTGATATATGAATAACATAGCCAAAGTATCCGTCAAAGACTCTGTGAGCCAAGAAGAGTGGAAAGTGCGCCAAGATTTGGCCGCATGTTACAACCTAGTGGCCCATTATGGTTGGGATGACTTAATTTTTACCCATATATCAGCTCGTGTTCCTGGGCCTGAGCACCACTTCTTAATTAATCCTTATGGCATGATGTTTGACGAAGTGAGCGCATCCAGCTTGGTGAAAGTGGATTTAGACGGCAATAAGGTCATGGACAGCGAATATGATATCAACCCTGCGGGGTTTACTATTCATAGCGCCATACACGAAGCACGAGAAGACGCCAAAGTGGTGATGCATTTACATACCAATGCAGGGGTTGCCGTGTCGGCTCAACAAGCGGGACTATTGGCCATTTCTCAGCAGTCATTATTTCCGCTAACCAGTTTGTCATACCATGAATACGAAGGGGTGGCGTTACGCGAAGATGAAAAGGCACGCCTGCAAGCAGACCTAGGTAACACCAATTTTATGATTCTGCGTAATCATGGCTTGCTCACCTGTGCAGAAAATGCCGCCGATGCGTTTTTGAATATGTACATCTTACAGCGCGCCTGTGAAATTCAATTGCTGGCTCAGTCTGGTGGTAGTGCATTAACGCCAGTGCCGGATGGCATTGTCGAAGGCATGCAGGAAGCGGCAAAACAAGTGACGAAGTCCGCCGGTGGTGGTTTGGCGTGGCCTGGATTACTGCGTAAACTGGATCGTTTAAACGCCCCTTATAAACAATAGGCGCCGTACTAAACCGCTAACAATAAAAATAACTCAATAGGAAAACCATGGAATCATTACACGAGTGGCATGGGAAAGGGCAAACCTTTTCATTTAAAGGACATGAGATTTTTTATCGCACCGATGGCGATGCCACTTTACCCACCTTGGTGTTGATACATGGTTTTCCCACGTGCAGTTGGGATTGGGTAAAAATCTGGGATCAACTACTTCCGCACTTTCATCTGGTTACCCTAGATATGCTGGGCTTTGGTTTTAGTGATAAACCCAAACAAAATTATTCGATATTTACTCAAGCGGATATTTTTGATGCGCTTCTGCAACACTTAAACATTTCGCAGTATCACATTCTAGCCCACGACTATGGTGATACAGTGGCGCAGGAGTTACTGGCTCGTCATCATGCAACGGGTAACATTCAATCTGTGGTGTTGTCCAATGGTGGACTCTTTCCTGAAACCCATCACCCAGTGTTGGTGCAAAAACTATTATTAAGTCCTTTGGGTTTTTTAATTACTAATTTATTTAGCTATCAAAAATTTAAGCGCAATTTTGATCATATCTGTGCAAAACGCTTATCCAATGAAGAGCTCACCGGTTACTGGAACATGTTGCAGTATAAAGGGGGTGTGGACATTATGCATAAGATCATCGCCTATATGACAGAGCGCAAACAACAGCGCGAACGTTGGGTGGGTGTCTTACAGCAAACACAAGTTCCGCTGCGTTTAATCGACGGCACGTTAGATCCCATCAGTGGTGCCCACATGGTTGCGCGTTATAACGAGTTAATTCAACCTGCAGATGTGGTGGAGTTGAATGATACGGGCCACTATCCACAAGTCGAAAGTCCAGAGGCTTTTGCTCAAGCTACATTGGATTTCTTGCTGCTTCACAGTGAATAAATAACAGCTAGGCGATAACGTATGTGAAAACAAAAACGGCAGGTTAAAAACCTGCCGTTTTTGTTTTATTGGATGTGTATATGTTTAGGCTAAAAATTCTGCCCGGGTGTGTACATTGGATTTAAAAATTCCACCTAGTGCAGTCGTGCTGGTGTGGGAATGGGTATCCATTACACCGCGAGATTTCACACAAAAGTGGGTAGCATCAATGGACACCGCCACGTTTTCAGTTTCTAGCAAGGTTTGTAAGCTGATGAGAATTTGTTGAGTCAAACGCTCTTGGACTTGCGGGCGCTGAGCAAAGAAGCGCACCAAACGATTAATCTTGGATAAACCAATGATTTTATTTTTTGGGATATACGCCACTTTGGCAAAGCCATCTATGGTGACAAAGTGATGTTCGCAGGTGCTGTTTAAGTGAATGTCATTGACCTTCACCATTTCATCTACCTGCATTTTATTTTCAATCACCGACATCTTAGGGAAGTTGGCGTAATCCAAGCCACCAAAGATTTCGCTCACGTACATTTTGGCAATACGATGTGGGGTTTCACTTAGGCTATCATCGTTTAAATCCAAACCTAGGGTTTGAACCACTGTGGTCATGGCAGCTTTGATGCGTTGATATTTTTCGTCATTGCTCAGGCCATTTTCCACCAATGGGGTTTCAAGGCCACGCTCTAATAAGGTGTTTCTGACTAGTTGGGCTTCTGGGGACAGCATGTTAAGCCTCCTGTGCGTCTTTGCGTTTGGCCAGGGTTAATGACACCGAGTCGGCAAAGCGCAACGCGTGGGGTTTATCTATGGTGACCTTGGCATAGGTCACAGATGAATGTTCACAACAGATATCCAATACATCAGATACCAGTTTTTCTAATAACTTAAAGCGACCACCTTCTACCAAGGCGATGATGCTTTTGGTGACGGTCTTATAATTCAGTGCCCCTTCCACATGGTCGGTGAGGCATAAGTGGCTTGCTGGGTAGTGTATCTCTACATTGATGACCACATCCTGCTGCTTTTCTTGTTCTTCAGGGTTAAAGCCAATGAACGTACGCAGTCTTAAATTTTTGATATTTATGATGGCATTGGTATCGGACATATTGGCTCTTCTTAATGGGTGTTAAGCAGTTACGCTATGGTAAAGGATTTGGATTCCTTTGCGCATTAGTTTGTGACTATTTGATGAATAAACTGGCTTAATTGCTCAAAGTCACTCACCAAATGATCGGCCAAGTGGGCATAGTCAGGTGTGCCGTCCGGGGCATACAAGCAGGCTTGCATACCGGCATTGTTGGCTGCTTGCAGGTCATACTTATAATCCCCCACATACATAATGTGCTCAGGTTTAATTTGCCAATGCTTCGCCACGTGCAATAACACACTGGGGTCTGGTTTGGCTGGGCCATCTGCTCGGGTCAGTACCCAATCAATAGGAATTTGGTTGTTGGCCACTTTAATGCTGGCGGCTTGCGGGCTATTTCGGGTCACAATGGCTAAGGGCAGGTTTAAATCTAATAAGGCTGTTACCAAGTGCTGGGCACCGGGTAGCCAACTGGCTTGTTGCGCATCGTCTAATTCGTGTTGTTCGATGATAGCGTGGGCACGGGCTTGCTCGGCATGATCCAGATTGGCCACATGGGTTAATATGTCAGTGCCTTCTGGGCAATTAACCAGCTGGCGTAGCAGGGGGAAATTTAATTGCGACTCCACCAAGGTACCATCAAGATCAAAGATGAC
>JABXIK010000079.1 GCA_013373125.1 Gammaproteobacteria bacterium
AAAGTTACTTCTAACGGCAATAAACCCACCAAGCTTGCTGCTTTTAATGAAAAATAAGTGTCCGTAATAGTGGTTGGAGTGCCGCTATTGACCCAGCTTTCTACTTGGTTGCGCACGGTTAACGTCACATCATTACCTTTATTGAAACGATAATAATCAATGTAACTGTAAACGGGCTCTAAGATATTAATATCTAAACCACCTTCCATCGGACCAAATTTAAATGGCAAAATTTCATACCAAGCTTGTGCCACCACTTTCCATTGATTTTGTGTGGCGGCTAGATTCGCCTCATTAATGGTTGTACAAAACGTTTCCGCCTGATTGTCTAAACTTGCCACTTGAGTCGCGAAATTCTCTACTCGTGGAATAATGGTGTTATTCACCACCTGCATGACAGCCGTGTGTGATTCACTGCCTTTAACCGAAATAGATGTACTGCTATCACTGCCACATCCGGCAGACACCACTATGACCAAGCTTAAGCTAAACCAACCAATACGTTTCATTATAACTAACATACACAACTACCAATTTTTAAAAATTCAGCTCAGACTAACTTGGCAACACCACGGTCAACATGTGGTTATCCCAACTTTTATCGGGATAGGCTAAGCGCTTAGATTTATCTTCTTCAAGGGTGCGAGCGTCAAGGCGGCGAATGGTACCAGCGGAATTAGACAAGACAAAATAATTCTCGTCGCCACTCACAGTTAACCCGCACACATCATGGAATACATGAAAGCCTTGTAAGCCTAAATCATCCAAACTCCAAAACATGGCCATATCACCGCGCGGACTGGTAAAACCAGCAAGTCGCTGTTGCGAGTGCACACGCACACTGCCCATATAATCATTTAATTTTGTCATTAAACCTTGAGGTGCCCATAAAGGCTGTAACTCACCACCGGGCTTATGAATAGCAGACAATGGAACCAAGTGACTATCCACCATGGCCTTGCGTTGCACCTGCATGGCAACCGCCACCGTACCATCATCTGCAACATCGAGATGTCGAATACTGGCTTTGTTTTCTTGCAAGCTATGTTCGCTGAGCAAATCACCTGTCGCGCTATCCACATAACTTAAGGTTGAGCGCATAGTGTCGTAATTTAAAACTTTGCGACCGGTTTTGGGGTGAGTGCGTAAACCACCATTGGCGACTACCAATGTGTGGTTATCTGGCATCAAGCGCACTTCATGGGGTCCAATGCCATAGCTTTTATACTCTCCCACTTTTGTAAACGAATACGCATCACGAATAATGATTTTTCCCTCACCGGTTTCGTAATTAGATTCTGTATAAAATAAATGTTGCCCATCGGCGCTAAAGCAACCATGACCATGCATATGATGTAACGTTTCGCTTTGAAATACCGTTTCAACTTCTGATGTACGTGCATTCACAACCACACCTAGGGTACCTGGGCGACGGGAAAACATGACAACCTGCTCAGGTTTTACTGGATTCTGACATAGACCATGACCACGAAATCCCGACACTGCATCCAGTGTTATATCTTGCAAAGGATCAATGCCTGACAAGCTGAAGTGCGCATCGTCTCGCCCCTGTGCCGAAAGCCAAAGCTCTTTTCCAAGACTGTGTTCAAACTGCGCAAAGATACTGCCAGCAACCGCACCGCTCACACCGACCAGTCCTAGTGATTGTAAAAATCGACGACGATTCATTGGAGAATGTTGATTAAAAATATTCATAATTTATAAGGAATACACAAACTCGATTAAGGCATCTCGATCACTTTTTGGCAGGTGCACAAATTGATCTTTGGCTTTTTGTGCTTCACCGCCATGCCACAAGATGGCTTCTTCCACATTACGTGCACGTCCATCATGCAATAACACATGACTACCATTAACCTTGGGGTGATAGCCTAAATTCCATAACGGGGCCGTGCGCCACTCTTTGCCATCCGCTAAAAACTCAGGCCTATAATCTGCTAACGCCTCACCCATATCGTGTAATAACAAGTCAGAGTAGGGCCAGATAATTTGCTCACTTAAGTGGGGGTATTTTGTTGATTCTTGTGTTTTAAAACTCGGTTGATGACATTGATGGCAACCGCTTTCATAAAATAATGTGCGACCTTTACTTACCGCTTTAGAGAGTTCTTCATCACGCTGCAACGGCGCGAGATTGCGATTAAAATCCACCACTAAATCCAGTAAATGCTGAGGCAACTCAACCCCTTCGGCATCGTTACCATTGGGCTGTTTTAAACAATCTGCTTGAGATGAAGAACATGGTTGATCAGGAAACAATGGATTACTAATTCCCACGTCATTTTTAAATGCAGCCGCCACAATCATCTCTAACGTTGGTTTATTACTTTTAAGGCCAAATCGTCCAGGGCGTAACGCTTGAGCTTGTACATCCCACACCAGATTTACTTTGCCGGAAATACCATCTTGATTCGCATCCGATTCGTCGGCCAATGCGTTCAAATCCTGTTGATCGATTAAGGCTAGTAAACCCATACCATGTATGGACGGCGCCACACGAATACTAAACAGTGTATCGTCACCGAATGAGCCATATCCTAAATAACGCACATCCAACTCAGGGCGTCGTAAAGCGGTTATTGATCCATCTGGGTATTTATATTGCGATTCAATCCATTGAATATTGATATACGCTTCTGGCGCCACATCGTGTGCAAGATTTTGCGCACTGGGATTATTGCGTAGTTGATGCGCTAATGAGATGGATTGGTTTTGAATCTGATCTCCGTATACCGGATGGGGAATCAGCCCATGAGTAATCAAACTTGGATCATTTCCTAGCGCGTCTGTTGTTGGCACGCTCAATCTCACCAAGGTCGTGGTAAGGGGGGAATCATTATCTAACGGAATATTGCCCTTGCCACCTTTGATATGACAACTCAGACAGGTGCGCGCATTATAAATAGGACCCAAACCATCACGAGCAGTTGTGGTGGTTGGTGCTTTAACCCAAGGCTGATTAGCCAAAGCTTTACCGGCATGAAAATTGGGCTTGAGAGCATCAGCCATATTGGCGGCGGGTTTTTCTAAACTGGCAAAGGGTAATGCAGAAACTGATGTTTCGCCGCCAGGAAATAATTCAGCTTGATCAAATGCAGGAGGAAACGTGTGAGCAGCCTGATCGGTTTGACTGCAAGCCGCTAAGCATGCCAAAGCAACCACTAAATACTTTCTCATTGCTTTCTACTCTCTACAAAAAATCACAAATATTAAAACGACAGAAAGCCGGGCAAGCCCGGCTTCATGTTTTTACAGACGCCATCTAGTGATTAACACTCTGCATTAGGATCTTGCGTATTACATTCAGATGCGTCTTCATCCACAACATCACCTAAGCCCAAACCAGTGGCGATTTCTTGAATCACACGCGATTGTTTATTCAAAGAAATAATGGTTTTGGCAACTGGGTTATTCGCGTTACGATTTTCATCCATGATCAAAACATCAAACGGCATATCCGCACGAGCTTGAGTATCGATGGCAGTATAATTGGTTTCTGTGAGGGCTAAAGCCGCTACCGCTTCATCGGCTAATGTATCTAGACCCACTTCACGTAGGTAATCATCAATACCGTAACCCTCTACTGCATTGGTGTTTACGTCATCAGTGCCATTAAGATCACTGTCGTAACCTGCATATTCACCGTAATAGCTATTTGATACGCCTTCTGCATTTAACCAAACATCGCGGTGCGTGTTATCAGAGAAGCAAGAGTGTTCATCTTCTTGTGAATTTGAAGAGTAAGCAATTTGCATGCGCTCACCGGCCAACTCACCTTCAGACAGAGTACCCATACCGGTTAAGATTTCGGTCAGCTTTTGCTTAGCTTGGGCAGGCGTTTCAATACTCGTGAAAGCAACACGATAATCCGCTTCCGCTTCCCAACCCGCTTTAACTGCTTTTAAGTCGTCAATTAATTTTTGCACTGCAACGGCGAGGTATTGATGACGGCGATCTGCTGCATCGTTTACTGTGTTGGATACGAAATCAGACAATGGACGCTGGCCACCAGTGGCCGCAGTATTAACGGCTTCATCACGATCTGCACCATTAGTTGGGTTTTGATTAGTGGTGTTTAAATCTTGGCCCCACAACAAAAATTCAATGGCGTGGTAACCCGCAATAACGTCATGCTCGTCAGAAGCCGTCGCCGTATTTGCTAAAAGATCGGCATTAATTTCAATGGAAGCCGTACCAATAATGTTGTTACTTTGACTTGATCCATCCACTGCACCATCTTGGTTAATACCTGCCGAGTTAGCGATAACACCCACTTGCTTTGCCGTGAAGTCGGTGGAGTTTGTTACCACGTAATCAATCAATGCTTCGCCTAAAGGCCAAGCATTAATGTCACCTTCTGGGCCATCTTCACTGGCGTAATCAGTAGAATCGATTGGGCTGTTGCGGAAACGATACACTTCGGTTTGACCATATGGTTCGCGGGAAACCAACCATGCTTTTTTAGCCGCTTCCAAATTGGCTGCCGTTGGCTCTGCACGGAATGCAGCAAGCGCTGTTTGAAGTGCTTCAGCTGTGGCCACTGCATCGGTATAAGCTGCTAATGCAATATCCGCATTGGTGTTTAATACCAATTGCGCTTTTTCCATGTTGATCGCTGGTGCAGGCGTAGAATCGTCATCACTCCCACAAGCCGTTAAAAATGACACCGCCGCTAAGCAGGCTGCTAATTGATTCACTTTCATGGTCATGTCCCCAATGTCCATTTTTCAAATTTGGTGGTACATTAATACAAATGAAAATGATTTGCAATTGGCTATGTATATAGTAACACTTCTTATTTGCTTTAAGCTTTCACGAAATGCATCACTATAGTAGTATGCGACCCCTTAAATGGACGAGAACGAGCTGGTAACTAACCATGCAATTAGACACCTTCATCAAAAGCAGTGTGCTAGGGTGTGCCCTAGTACTAGGGCTTTCAGGCTGCGGCAGCAGTACTAACGACAAACAAGACAGCATCGATTCCAAGGCACAACTTGGCGAGCGTTTGTTTTCTGATGTGAATTTATCCCTCAATCGTTCTCAGTCTTGCGCCACATGTCATAGCCTCGATCACGGCTTCATTGATAACCGCATAAATGATTCCAGCTTAGGTAATCACTTTGGTGCCGGCTCCCTTGGAGATGATGACATCAGCATTGGTGATCGTAATGCACCCAGCGCTGGCTATGCAGCGTTTAGTCCGGTATTCAAATTAGGTTCTCGTCAACGCGTAGTGAGTCAATCACAAGACTCTAACCTTGCGACTTATAACGGGTATTTAGGTGGGCAATTTTGGGATGGTCGCGCTGAAAATTTGGCGGCGCAAGCTGGTGGCCCACCTTTAAATCCAGGGGAGATGAACATGCCTTCTAAGGCCGCTGTTGTAGATCGACTTATGGAAAATGCTACATACGTCAATGCATTTGAAAACCTGTATAGCGCCGATATTTTTAATGATGCAGAAACTGCTTACAACGCCATGGCCGAAGCCATTGGTGAATTCGAAAAGAAAAACAGCGAAACGTTTTATCCATTCGATTCAAAATACGACAAGTCGTTAACTGGTGAATACGAATACGACATCAATGGCAAGGCCATCTTGGGCAAGTCGTTATTTTTCTCATCCGATCTGACCTGCGCCTCATGCCACCAATTACGCGCCATTGGCAACAAGGGCGAAATTTTTACCAGTTTTGAATACCACAACATTGGTGTGCCAGAAAATTCTCATTTGCGCGAAGTGAACGGCGTGGTAGAGCCGGATTTCGGCTTAGCATTAAACCCTAGCGTCATTGCAAATGATGACGTGGAAATATCGAAGGGCAAATTTAAAGTCCCGACATTACGTAACGTCGCCGTCACCGCACCTTATATGCACAACGGTATCTTCAACCAACTCGATACCGTCATTCGTTTTTATGAGCACGCCAAAAAACGTGCGCTTGAACAAGCGGATGCCAGTGTGAATCCGGAAACTCAATTGCCTTGGGGTGCACCCGAAGTGGATGCCAATATTTCGAATACTGAACTTAATCGTAACGACAAACCGTTAGGCGATACCGAAGTAGACGCTCTAGTGTGTTTCTTAATGACGTTAACCGACGCCAAGTTCGAGCACTTATTAGATGCACAAAAAATTCAAGAGTGTGGCATTTAATACCTCAGTTTGAGCCTGTTATTCGGGCTCAAATTCTTTGACAAAATTCCTGCGGAGCTTGCTGTGTTGCTTTTTGAAAAAACTCTACCTCTTTCTTTGTTAGCCTTATGTATTGCTGTGGCGAATACACATGCAGAAGACACCACCAAGTTAGAAAAAATGTACATCACAGGTGGTGAAGAGGACATTCTTCGTCAACCGGGTTCCGCCACCTTAATCGATGATGTCGCCTTAGAAAAATTCGAGTACACGGACATTCACCGTGTGCTCAATGCGGTACCGGGTGTTAATTTACAAGAAGAAGATGGCTATGGTTTACGCCCAAACATTGGTTTAAGAGGCACCTCCCCTGAGCGCAGTAAAAAAATCACCGTAATGGAAGACGGCGTATTATCTGGCCCTGCACCTTATGCCGCACCAGCTGCGTATTATTTTCCAAATATCTCACGCATGAGTGCTGTAGAAGTTTTCAAAGGCCCTGCCACCATTCAGTATGGACCTGCCACTGTGGGTGGTGCCATTAATATGGTGAGTCGCCCCATTCCTTTTCGTCGTGAAGGCGAATTAGATCTGCAATACGGCAGTGATAACTTTCAACGCATCAACGCTTATCAAGGCCAACAATTAGGTGACTTTGGTTATGTGGTTGAAGCCTTGCGTGTGAGTGCAGATGGCTTTAAAGAATTGGACAATGAAGCCGATACTGGCTTCGTGCGTAACGATGTAAATGTTAAAACCAGCTGGCAAAGTTTTGGCGAATATAGCCACACCTACATTGTAAAACTGGGTTACGCCGACGAGGACTCTGACGAAACCTATTTGGGTTTAACCAAGGATGATCTCGCAGACAGTCCTTATCGTCGTTATAACGCATCTGCCATGGATGAAATGACATGGACCCATTCTCAGTTTCATTTCACGCACGCTGTAGAGCATCAAGATTGGCAAATCACCACAGATGTGTACCGTAATGATTTTGACCGCGACTGGTTTAAAGTAAACGGTTTTAAATCCACCAGCGTCAGCATACAAGAAGTCTTAGCAGACCCTGACACCTACAACAGCTACTACCAAGTGCTAAGCGGGCAAGCTGCCAGCAGTAACACGGATGAATATTTACGTATTGGTAACAATGGCCGCGTGTTTGTCTCCCAAGGCATTCAATCTCGTTTCAATAAACCCGCTAATTGGTTTGGACTGGATCACGAAGTTGAAGTGGGTGTGCGCTATCACCAAGATGAAATCAAACGCATTCATAGCGAGCAAGATTACGCCACACTAGCAGACGGCACATTACAGGCAGTGGCTGGCACCTTCCGCACCACCACGCGCAATAAAAATGAAGCGCAAGCATTAGCTGCTTACGTGAAGGATCAAGTTCATGTGAATGACACGACGTTCACAACAGGGTTACGCTTTGAATATATTGAAGCCATAAAATCCACCTATGGTGAATTAACCGGAATCTTGGAACAAGAAGATAAACTGACACAAACCGTTTTACTGCCAGGTGTGGGGGTTTATTCGCAATTGAATCCTGAATTCGGGGTTCTGGCCGGCATTCATAAAGGTTTCACCGCAGCCACTCCTGGTGGCAGTGGTGACATCCAACCAGAAGAGAGCACCAACTATGAAATGGGCTTTCGCTACTTCGGCTTGGGGCATGCCGAAGTCATTGCGTTTTTGAATGACTACAGCCAGTTCAGCGGCACATGCAGTTTTGCACAAGGCTCGTGCTCGAACTCTGCGGTTGGCGAACAAGCCAATGCCGGTAGCGCACAAGTGTATGGCATCGAAGCCAGTTGGAAACACGACGCCCAATTAGCGTCGTTTAACCTGCCATTAAGTGCCAGCTATACCTATAGCCATGGTGAATTTGGTGAAACCTTCATTGATGCAACGGGAGCCTTTGGTGAAAAGGGCCAAACCATCGAAAAAGGTTTTGAAATTGGTTACCTGCCTGAGCATAGGTTGAATCTGCAAGCGGGTATTGGCAAAGAAAAATGGCAGGTGACTCTGTCTGCTTTGTATCAAAGCAAGATGCGAAATATTCCAGGTGAAGGCAGCATTGGCGAGACCGATCGAATCGATGCACATACTGTTGTGGATTTAGCCGCCAGTTACCAAGTACGACCAAATTGTCAGCTGTATTCGTCTGTGGATAACCTACTCGATGAAACCTATATTGTTTCCGCGAAGCCTTATGGCTATCGTCCGGGCAAGCCTCAAAGCATCAACTTGGGCGTGAAATATCAGTTTTAAGCGATTGAATCCGGATCTTCGATCCGGATTTCCCTCTCCCTTAGCAATCCGTGAATCAAAATTCATTGGCTATTTTTAGTCACAAACTCCCCCAAACACGCCATTTTCTGGGCAATTCCCATCTTATTTAGCATAAAAGTTGGCGAACACTGACGTTAGTTATTACTATTTAACCTATAACCGTTCATGGATGAATGGATTCGCAGCATTTCACAATGCTCAGCCCATCATAATTCAAAGAGGAATTTATCTTGCTGGCTGAATTAGACGAGAGAAAGAACATGGAAGGGCTTAACAGTAGCATTCGGATTTCTGTCCCTGACATTCAGCAAAGCCGTCTAAGTTTCTGTGACGGAACCATCAGTGGCTTTGAAGCTTGGAGCAAAAAGCTGCCCATGGCTAACGTGGGTGCGTCAGCCAAACTTCTATATCAAGCCGGTAAAGAACTCAACCAAACGCCATTCAATCCAGCCTTACGTTATAAGATGCTGGAAATCATGCGCAGCCAAATCTACAGCATTTGCGAGTTACTCAGTAAACGCTTTCTCAACCAATCTGTGGTGTTGAACGATAACGACATCAAGGTCGTCATGCTTGCGCAAACCTTACAAAACCAATTAGCCACAGGCTATAAACGTATTGTGCTGGATGTTTTATCCGTACCCAGCAAAAAAAATGATTCACCCAAATTACTCACCTTTGCCATTCATCGCGCCATTACCGATTTAAGCCAAACCATCTTGCGCGCGTATCAACTTTATAGCCAATCGCCAAAAAATGCCTGGTTGGAGATTCATCAGCTTTATAGCGTGGCTGAGATGCGACTCATTCAACAATACGAGGTCAGAGACAGTCAGGGTAAGTACAAATCCAGCTCCACTATTTTCGATGCGTATGTACGCACTCTCCTACTCGGTTGCAGTAAACCCAATCAATTACGCCAAGGGGAGCAAGCCAACCTTTATGCCGCGTGCGAGCTGTGGGGAAACCTGGTTAAGCTTTCCACCGTGCAAGATACTCAAGCGCAGTTTATTTTTGTTCAAAACAATGATCTGGCACCTGTATACCGTTCACTGGTTAAAAGCGTTCCTCAAGGCTCTGTTCGCACTTTTCACCCAGGAGCATTAGTTCAGGCCTTGCAAAAGCACATTAACAAAGAAAGTACGATCGTAACGGTGCCTGGCAACTTATCAGACGCCATGCTCAATCATCTGCTCCATGCTTGGGGCGGGATGAAAGAGCGCAGCTTCCGCCGCACACAAAACAGTGGTGAAATTCACATTGGTATAGGTTTAGTGTCGTCCCATTATTTCTGTGCTCGGGAGAAAAGCTTTCCGTTTTTATTAAAAAAATGGCATGTGGAATTAAAAGAAGAGAAAAAACAAAAAAGCACTGGTGATATCTGGGATCACAGCTTTGATGCGGGTAATAATTTTGCTGCGGATGCTGAAAACATCGCCTTTGATAGCATTGCCTTTGTGAGCAAACACGCAGAGGAAGAGGAAGATACAGGCCCTAAAGGTAAGGAGTGCACTGGCACCATAGAAAACACCAGCCCAGGTGGCTATGGGATTGCATTAGCTTCCCCCCCATCCGCCGTGCAAACCGGGGAATTAGCCGTAGTACGTGAACCTAAAGTAAATTCATGGTCACTAGGCTGTATCCGCTGGATTCGCACCCGTCAAAATATGCCCACTCAATTTGGCATCGAGCTGTTAGCACCAAAAGCCGAAGCGGTTGCCGTGCGCATTTTGAATAAAACCGGTGAAAACGGCGAATACCTAAGGGGCATTCGCTTACCGGCACTACCAGCCGCTGGGCAAGAAGAAACCCTGATACTTCCCATCCTGCCTTTTAAAGTGGGCAGCAAAGCGGAGCTTGTGGACGACAAGATGCAACAACGTATCCAACTGGTGAAACGTCTGGCCACTTCTCGCAGTTTTGTGCAGTACCAATTCCAGTCACTTACACAAGTCCTCACAGATACCAAGCAAGACAATACGAATCATGGCGACGATGAATTCGCATCTATTTGGGACAAGCTCTGATTAAAAAACATACAAGCCATTTATGTGTAATCAAGCCAGATTCTGGATTTACGGCTCTAAATACCTGACTAACGGTACTTTTTCACAATAAAAGCCACTGCTAGTACTTAAAGCTGAAGGCTCAACCCGCTATAATCGCCGCAATACTAATTATAAGAATAGGCAACAGGCTTACCATTATGCAGGCGAAAGAAGCGATTCGATTACTGATCTGTTCAGAGTCGCAGCACGAAGCAGAAACCGTCACCAGCCTGTTACGTAACGCAGGACACCCTACCCGAGCTCATCTGGTTCAGGATTTAGACACATTAAAAGCCAAGCTGAATGATCAAGTTTGGGACGTCTGCCTGTGCTATATGGAAATGAGCAATTTATCTGGCAAAGATGTATTAAATGAGATTCAACGCCAAGGTAAAGACATCCCCACTATTTATTTCCATGACGAAGTGGACAGCATCGCCGCTGAAAAATCCTTGAAAGCTGGCGCTGTGGATTTAGTACCCTCTGGTGAATACAACCACATACTACAAGTGGTGTTGCGCGAAATTAAAAACCTAAAAATGCGTCGTGAACTGCGTGAAGCGGAAGCTCTTCTACGTGAAGCTGAAAAGCGTTGCCAGGTTTTACTAGAAAGCGCACAAGATGCCATCGCTTACATTCAAGATGGCATGCACTTATTTGCCAATGACGCCTATGCCAGTATTTTTGGTTACGACGATGCTGACGACCTATTAACCATTCCATTAATGGACATGGTGTACAGCAAAGACCAAGGTCGCTTCAAAATATTCTTAAAGGATTTTAATTCTGGCAAATCTCGCAGTGCCGAATTCCAATGCAAAATGTTAAACATCGCAGGTAAAGAAGTGGATAGCCGCATGTTATTCGCTCGTGCCACATATGATGATGAGCCTTGTATTCAAGTCATGATTCGCGCGAATACCGGAAGCGCTGAATTAGAAAGCAAATTAAAACAAATCAGTTCGCAAGATTTGCTCACCGGCTTATTCAACAAACAATACTTCAACGAGCAACTTGCCGACGCGGTTGACCAAGCGGTTATCAGCGGTTCCCATGGCGCCATCGCCTATGTCAATATTGATCGCTTTGGTCAATGCAAAGGCGACGTAGGTATCGAAGGGGCTGACCTGGTTGTGTGCGACATTGGTCATTTGATCCGCAGCAAATGCCGCGAAGAAGATTTAGTGGCTCGTATTGGTGAGGACGTATTTGGTATTTTGTTACACGACAGTAAAGCCGAACAAGCTCAAGGCTTTGCCGAACACATTCGCAAAGCCATTGAAGAACATTTAGTTGCCGTGGATCAACGTACTATTCAAGTGACTTCCAGTATTGGTGTTGCGCTAATAAATGAGAGCTCTCGCTCGCCCAAAGAAGTATTGCAGCACGCTCACGAAGCCAGTTATTACGTGCGTAAAATAGATGGCCATGAAAAAGGCAACGGGGTTTATTTATATAACCCAGCACAGCTGGCCAACACAGATAGCGAACGCTTAGAAGCGAAAATTCAAGACGCAATTAAGAACAATACGCTTAAGTTGTTGTTCCAACCGGTTATTAATTTACGTGATGAAGCAGGCGAGCATTACGAAACCTTGCTGCGCTTAATCGATAAAGATGAAACCGATATTTCACCACAAGATTTCTTGGCAGATATAAATTCAGACCTGAAGCGCAAACTGGACCGTTGGGTTATCCTCAACACCAGTAAGCGTTTAGCTCAGCAACGCGCTAAAGGTCACGATACTCGTTTGTTTATTAATTTAACCAACGACAGCTTAACCGATGAAAGTTTGATTCCTTGGTTACAAAAATTGCTACAAGCCTCTAAGCTGCCTAGTCATGCCATGATTTTCCAGTTCACAGAAGCCGACGCCATCAATCACTTGAAACAAGCCCAAACCATGACACAAGCTTTGAACAAGCTTGGTTGTAAAGTGGCGATTAGCCGTTTTGGTTCTGCCATTGATCCTTACAAACTATTCGAACATATCCACAGTGACTTTGTGAAAGTGGACGGCTCGTTTACTCAAGAGTTGAATACTGAAAAAGGCATGGATAGCTTGAAAGAATTACTAGCCGGCATTGGTGAGCACGAAAAAGCATCCATCGTACCGTTTGTGGAGAACGCCAACATAGTTGCGCAGTTATGGACCAGTGGCGTGAGCTTTATTCAAGGCTTCTATCTAAGTGGCCCAAGCACGCAAATGGATTACGAGTTTAACGACGAGTAATTGCTCGGAAGTCTATTCGATCAGCAATATCCAACCCAACTAAACCCAAGTCGCCAAGCTGTACTGAGCGATGATGAGACAAGGCAAACTTTATTTTTTACGAGGCGCATAGCAGCGCTATGTAACGAGAAAAAATAAAGTTTAACGGCCAGATCATCGAGTCTCAGTAAGCGCTCTCAACTAGATATCGTCGCGATCGCGAATACCTAAAAGATACAACACCCCATCTAAACCTAGAGTCGAAATGGCTTGCTCTGCATTTTGGCGCACGAGTGGCTTAGCACGGAAAGCAATACCCAACCCGGCTTTGCTTAACATTGGAAGATCATTAGCACCGTCACCCACGGCGATGGTTTGCTCTAAAGAAATGCCTTCGCTCTTGGCAATTTCTTCTAGCAAAAATGCCTTACGCTCACCGTTTACTATGGTGCCGGTGACGTTGCCGGTTACCTTACCGTCCACGATTTCCAATTCATTGGCGTGAACATAATCGATGCCCAGCTTGTTCTGTAAGAAACGACCAAAGTATTGGAAACCGCCAGACAAAATAGCGGTCTTGTAACCCAATTTCTTAAGCGTACTGACCAAACGCTCTGCACCTTCGGTTATCGGTAAACGATTAGCTATGGTTTCAAGAACCGATTCGTCCAAACCTTTTAATAAGGCCACGCGACGCTTAAAGCTTTCGTTGAAATCGATTTCACCACGCATGGCGCTTTCGGTAATGGCGATGACTTCGTCACCCACACCCGCTTCGATAGCCAGTTCATCAATCACTTCTGCTTCGATCAAGGTGCTATCCATATCGAATGCCACCAAGCGACGATTACGACGGAATGGGCTGTCTGCCTGCATAGCGATGTCCACACCTAGATCACTGGAGACCTGTAAGAACTCTGCACGCATGGCCGCTTGATCAAGATGACCACGTACAGAAAACTCTACGCAAGCTTTATTCGGGGTATCTTGTTCGTCTTCTAAGGGAATACGGCCAGATAAACGAGAGATATTATCGATGTTTAATTCATGGCTTGCCACGATCTCAGTCACGCGAGCAATGTGCTCTGCCGTGAGCTTACGAGCCAACAAGGTAATAATGTGACGAGGCTTACCTTGCGCCGCTACCCAACTGTCATACTTCTCTGTGGATACCGGAGTAAAACGCACTGACATACCCAGCTCATGGCTGCGAAACAGTACGTCTTTTAATACGGAGGCAGCACCTTCTGTGCTGGGCATTTCTGCCAAGATCCCCAAGGAAAGGTTGTCATGAATTTCCGCTTGGCCAATGTCCAATATGTTCACGCCATATTGAGCCAAAATACCGGTAATGCTGGCGGTCACACCAGGCTTGTCTTCACCGCTGACTTTAATCAGTACAACTTCTTTCACTTGAGCACCTGTGTATAAAGTGGATTACAGCGTGTTAGCGTGGGCTTTAAGCTCAGCAACGGCTGCACGTAGTTCTTCAATTAGATCCACAGTTTCATGGTTAGATAGGGCGCGAGCACGATCTTTACTCATGCTGAATAGGCCTTTCTCTAGTTGGGCTACTTTGTCTTCTAGAAGCTTTTTAGTATCGCTCATAATATCTACCTTCTGTTGATAGGACGAATTGACGGCTTAAAAAGGCCGCTATGATAAACCATTTCAGGGTGGGACGTGAGATCAAAAAGCAAATTTCTGACTTTGCTCCATTGCTTACTTTTATAGGCCCCTTTATTTCACTATAGCCGGTAGGCGCCCAAGTGAATAACCGATACTATTAGGCCTTATTGACACTGATTTATACCTGCCATGACATTATTAGAAAAAAACTGGCCTTTAAGCTTACGCGCCTTATTTATCGCCCTTTGTACCTCTATTGTGGCCAGTCTCATTGTGGGGTTGCCCATTACTCGCTCAGCCGTTGAACACCTAGAGCAGCAGCAAACTGAATTGCGCCACACACTGACCCGTCAAGTGAGTCTACAAGCGGCCGAAGCCATCTTTAGCCAAGATTTACTCAGCCTGAATGTTATTCTATCTGCACTTACCGACTACCCAGATATTCGCTACGCCGCCGTGTACGACTTAAACAACAAGGTGGTGGCCGAGCAAGGGGATGCCGATGACAGCCAAGGCTTACCCATGAGCATCCAGTATCAAAATGAAGTCATCGGCCTTTTGGAGATTCGCCTGAATAACCAGCCATTATCCGCACGCACTTGGCAATTGTATGGCTTGTGGTTAATTCTGAGCTTGCTGTT